>NZ_KV840307.1:0-58741 GCF_001839185.1 Staphylococcus sp. HMSC65H10
TTTTTTAGTGTCTACTATAGGGGGAGCATATCACTATGTCTGAATCGGCTGCCTTTTTATGACAACTTACATTATTTTGTTGGTTGTTGTTTTTGAATACGCAGGAAATAAATCCCATAGAAAATGGCTAAGAAGACGAAGACGCCTCCTGAGAAGTAGAACGTCATATTCAAGTTATTCGTAAATTGATAAAGCATTCCACCGATAAGTGGACCAATCATAGCACCGACGCCTTGGATGCTGTTAAAGACACCCCAAGTTTCTTCTTGTTCATCTTTCTTAATGAACTTAGCCATGAACGTATTCCAAGCTGGTAATAAAAAGCCATACATTAAACCAATAAACAGTGCGACACCCCACACAAGGTAGATCTGTGTAATGAGTGAAAGACTAAATATGGCAAGTGTATATAATACAAAGCCTGTAAAAATCGCACTGAACATAAATTTATTACCATGATGATCGATGATTTTTGATAAGAATAGCATGGATATAGCGCAACCGACACCACCAATAATCAAAGCTGCCGTATATTCAACCATACTAACTTTTACCACTTTTGTTGCGTAAGTCGGTAAAATCGGTACAAGTGCACTGATTGAAGCACCTTGTAAGATAATACCTGGAAATAGGACACCATTTGAATGTGCCACACGTTTAATTTGCGCAAGTTGTTCTTTTAAACGACGAGTTTTGTAGTTAGTGAGACGGATTTTAACAAAGTAATAAAGTATCCAAGCTACTAACACAACGAGTGCCATTAAGAATGTAAAGTGTGTTGGATGCACTTTAACAATTAGCAGCATGCCAATCATACCTGCTAATAAACCAAATAGCCATGCGAAATAAACATGGCCCATTTGTTTACCACGAGATTCATCACGTACACTAGATAGCATAATGACCCAAATTGGGCTTGAAGCGACACCTAGTAAGATGGAACTCATAATTAAAATAATGGCATTATAAGGGAACCAAATCACTAAAAACAAACTGCCGAAAGCCAGTAAAAAGCCGAGTGTCAATACTGGTTTCGCACCGAATCGTTTTAATAAGAAGCCGACAACAAAGTTTGTTGCGGCATCAGAAATATAATGAATGGAAACTGCAGCTGAGGTTACACCGACAGCTACTGAAGAAACAGTAGGTAAGAACGGAAGGTAACCTAAGACAAACATGCCTCGTGCGAATTCCATAAAGAACAATATAAACAACATAATTATGAAATTACGTTTATAGTTTGCGTTGTATTTACTTGAGGAAGAGCTTTGCATATAATGGTACCTTTCCATAAATTTCTTCTGTTTGTGAAGATTCATCTAAGAGATGAAGTAAGTCTCGGCATAATTTATAGGTAGGGTATTTGACTTTTAAGTCTTGCATACGAGCAACCATTGTATCTAGTTCTTTTTCATCTTGTGTTAAATCTGTAATTAAAGCAATTGCTTCTTCTGTTGTGTCTGCCACTTTACCCATGCCTTTAGACTCAAAGTAAAGTGCATTTTCTAACTCTTGACCTGGTGCTGGATCTAAGAAAATCATCGGCACTTTACGTGCAAGCGCTTCTGATATCGTAATACCGCCAGGCTTAGTAATCATAAGGTTAGAGGCTGCCATCCATTCGTTCATATGATGTGTATAACCTAAAATCAACACATTATGATTGCCTTTAAATTGATGCTTTAAATTACGTTTTAATTCTTTATTGCGTCCGCATACCATTACAACTTGTGTTTCTGGCGTACGTTCTAAAATATCGGCAATCATTGATTCAAAGCCTTTAGATACACCAAATGCACCCGCAGACATTAAAATAGTAGGACGGTTAGGATCTAAGCGATTTTGACGCATCCAAGCGTCTTTATCAATGTCTTCTTCAAATTGTGAAGAAATTGGAATACCTGTAACTTTTATAATATCTTGTGGTACGCCGATATCTTTAAATTCTTGTTTTAAGTCTTCTGTAGCGACATAGTAACGTGAAGAGTGGGGTGTTACCCAGTTTTTATGTAAGCGATAATCTGTCATTACCGTCGCAATCGGGATATTCATATTAAATTGTTCTGTTAAAACAGACATGACCGGCGTTGGGAATGTCAGTAAAATCAAATCAGGTTTTTCTTTAATCAACAAATTGATCAATTTGTTTAAACCGTAATATTTGTAAAAACATTTATCAATGTCTTTTGGGCGGCTATAGTAAAAGCGTTTGTATGAATTTCTGAAATATTTAAAACTATTGATATAATACTTTTTGCAAATGGATGTTAAGATGGGATGTGCTTCTAAAAATAAATCATGTTCAATCACAGATAAGTGTTTAAGATTCATTTCATTTAATTGATTCACAACGCTGTTCGTCACTTGCAAATGGCCGTTCCCGAAAGAACCTGTAATTATCAATATCTTCTTATTTTGAGTAACCATGAAACCAGCCACCCTCCAGTTAGTAGATTTAATGTTGTCTATGTGAAGCTAATATATAGAATATATTGCTTTGTCTACAGTGTAACGTATGTTGCAGCCAGATTAAATAATATTGACGCTAACATCACTGAATTATAACACTTATTCACAGAGTATAAAAATATTTTCATACTTTCTTAACATTTGGTTCAATGAAAAAGAGATTCGTGATTTGTAAATTGTGCTTCTCTTATATAGGAAATATTTGAATTTAATATGTAATTGACAGCGTAATCGATATATTAATAACGTAGAAAAATGTACAATAGAAAATGAACTCACGCATCTAGATTTCTAAAGAAAAAATGTATAATATAGTAGTATTGGAAAAGAAGGGGCGATCGATGTGAAAGCGAACGAATTGTTCGAAAAGATAAAATCGAAACAAGTACTTGGCAGTTTAGATAGAGAAGTAGATGATGTAACAACAGATTCTCGTACTGCAAAAGCAGGCAGTATCTTTGTAGCTTCAAAAGGCTATACAGTAGACAGCCATAAATTTTGCCAAAATGTAGTTGAACAAGGCTGCAAAGTGATTGTAGTAGAACGTGAACAACAATTAACAGGCGATGTGACACAAGTGATTGTGCCGAATACAAGACGTGTCGCAAGTTTGATTGTACATAAATTATATCAATATCCGAGCGAAAAATTGGTAACGTATGGTGTGACTGGTACGAATGGTAAAACATCTATTGCGACGATGATTCACCTAATTCATCGTAAATTAGGAAAAGGCAGTGCTTATTTAGGCACAAATGGATTCCAAATCAATGAAACAGTCACAAAAGGTGAAAATACAACACCAGAAACTGTGACATTGACGAAGAAAGTACATGAAGCAGTAGATGCGGGTGCTGAAGCCATGACATTAGAAGTATCAAGTCATGGTTTAGCTTTAGGTCGTTTAAGCGGTGTTGAATTTGATGTTGCTGTTTTTTCAAACTTAACACAAGACCATTTAGACTTTCATGGCACTATGGAAGCATATGGTCACGCGAAGTCACTCTTATTCAGCCAATTAGGTGAGGATTTAAGTAAAGAAAAATATGCAATCGTCAACCAAGATGATGCATTCTCTGAATACTTGAAAACCGTAACACCATACGAGGTATTTACGTATGGTATTCATAATAAAGCACAATTCCAAGCTGAAAATATCAAAGAATCATTAACAGGTGCTTCATTTGATTTTGTGACACCAGACGGTACATTCCACGTGGATTCACCTTATGTCGGTCAATTCAACATTTCAAATATTATGGCAGCGATGACTGCAGTTTGGAGTAAAGGTACACCAATGCAAGACATCGTGGACGTAGTCAGCCAATTAGAACCGGTTGAAGGCCGTTTAGAAGTGTTAGATCGTTCATTACCAATTGATTTAATCATTGATTATGCCCATACGACAGATGGTATTGAAAAACTGATTGATGCAGTTAAACCGTTTGTGAAACAAAAATTCATTTTACTTGTCGGTATGGCAGGAGAACGCGATTTAACGAAAACACCAGAAATGGGCAGACAAGCAAGTCGTGCAGATTATGTTATCTTTACGCCGGATAATCCAGCGAATGATGATCCGAAAATGTTAACGCATGAATTAGCTAAAGGTGCGACACATGACAATTATGTAGAGTTTACGGATCGTGCTGAAGGAATTCGTCATGCGATTGAAGTTGCAGAACCAGGCGATACTGTTGTATTAGCTTCAAAAGGACGTGAGCCTTATCAAATTATGCCAGGTCATGTTAAAGTACCACATCGTGATGATTTGATTGGTTTAGAAGCGGCTTACAAGAAATTTGGAGGTGGCCCTTCTGAAGATTAGGACACTTCAAACGATAAAAGGTGCAATCGTCTATAGTTATACAGATGAAACAATGCAGAATCAGCTCATTGCGGTTCCTGATATGAGTTGGTCTGCGTTGATAGATAAAAAGGAGTCAGCAGAAGATGTAGAAGAAGACTTAGTAATGGAACTATTTAACTTAATGGATGAAGCTGAAGCGGAAAGCTTAGCGCACGAACTGACTTTAATTCTATTTGATAAAGGAGACGAAAGATGAGTATAAAGGATGAAATTGAATCCAGAAAAACCTTTGCGATTATTTCTCACCCGGATGCCGGGAAAACCACTTTAACTGAAAAACTACTGTTATTTGGCGGTGCCATTCGTGAAGCAGGGACGGTTAAAGGGAAGAAATCTGGGAAATTCGCAACAAGTGACTGGATGAAAGTGGAACAAGAACGTGGTATCTCAGTAACAAGTTCTGTGATGCAGTTCAACTATGATGATTTTAATATTAATATTTTAGATACACCGGGGCATGAAGACTTCTCGGAAGATACGTATCGTACGTTAATGGCAGTCGATAGTGCTGTGATGGTAATTGACTGTGCCAAAGGGATTGAGCCTCAAACATTAAAACTCTTCAAAGTATGTAAAATGCGTGGTATTCCTATCTTCACTTTCATCAACAAACTGGATCGTGTTGGTAAAGAACCTTTCGAGTTGTTAGATGAAATTGAAGAAACTTTGAATATTAAAACGTATCCGATGAACTGGCCTGTAGGTATGGGTCAAAACTTCTTCGGTATTATCGATCGTGAAGATCGTACGATTGAACCATTCAGAGATGAAGAACACTTATTGCATATCAATGAAGACTATGAAATTGAAGAAGAACATCCAATTACAAACGATAGTACTTTCGCACAAGCAATTGAAGAGTTTATGTTGGTGGAAGAAGCGGGCGAAGAATTCGATAACGAAATGATGTTAGCAGGTGAATTAACACCTGTATTCTTCGGTTCAGCATTAGCAAACTTCGGTGTACAAAGCTTCTTAAATGCTTATGTAGACCATGCACCGATGCCTAATGGCCGTTTAACAAAAGACGAAGAAGAAGTGAGTCCATTTGCGCCTGACTTCTCAGGATTTATCTTTAAAATCCAAGCTAATATGGACCCTAAACACCGTGACAGAATCGCATTTATGCGTATTGTCAGCGGCGCATTTGAGCGTGGTATGGACGTGAAGCTACAACGTACAAATAAAAAACAAAAAGTAACACGTTCAACATCATTTATGGCGGATGATAAAGAAACAATCAACCATGCAGTTGCGGGAGATATTATCGGTTTATATGATACAGGTAATTACCAAATCGGCGATACATTAGTCGGTGGCAACCAAAAATTCAGTTTTGAAGATCTGCCACAGTTCACACCTGAACTCTTTATGAAAGTATCACCGAAAAACGTAATGAAGCAAAAACACTTCCATAAAGGTATTGAACAATTGGTACAAGAAGGTGCCATCCAATACTACAAAACATTGCATACAAACCAAATTATTTTAGGTGCTGTAGGTCAACTGCAATTCGAAGTTTTCGAACACCGTATGAATAATGAATATAATGTCGATGTGATTATGGAACCCGTTGGCCGCAAAATTGCACGTTGGGTTGAAAATGAAGAAGATATCCAAGATAAGATGAGTACAGCGCGTTCTATCTTAGTACAAGACCGCTATGAACAAAAAGTATTCTTGTTTGAAAATGAATTTGCGACGCGTTGGTTTGAAGAAAAATTCCCTGAAATTAAACTTTATAGTTTATTATAGGTATCCAATGGGGTATAATTATTTTAAATAAATGAATACCTATGACAGTCATGTCAGAGGGGAGTAACTTACGAAGTTGGATTCAATTCCGCTTCAACATTCTTATCGTCATTACGAAATGCATAGACATTTCCGGTAAAATGGAGTCCGTACAAACAGCTATGGATTCAAGTGAGACCTTTGCTATTTATTTAGCATAGGTCTCTTTTATTTTGTCCACGTTTTTTAGCCAGACGATTGAATTATTTTGAAGGAGTGGTCATTGAATGGATCCGAGTTTAATTTTATCCTACGGATGGGTATTGCTCGTACTCGTATTTTTAGAAGGATTACTTGCTGCGGATAACGCAGTGGTTATGGCAGTAATGGTAAGACATTTACCGCCTGAGCAAAGAAAGAAAGCATTATTTTACGGTTTATTAGGAGCCTTTATCTTTAGATTCTTATCATTATTCCTAATCAGTTACTTAGTAAACTTCTGGTTTATCCAAGCAGCTGGTGCCGTTTATTTACTATATATGTCAGGACGGAATTTATATCAATTCTACAAATCCAAAGGTCATGGACCTGAACAACCAGAAGGTGATGATCATCACTATGATGAGCACGGAACTGAAAAGAAAGTCAGCCCGAAAGCCTTTTGGAGTACTGTTGCGAAAGTCGAATTTGCGGATATTGCCTTTGCGATTGACTCAATGCTTGCAGCAATGGCCATTGCTTTCACGTTGAAACCAGTTGGTATTCATTTCGGCGGTATGGACTTAGGTCAATTCGCAGTAATGTTCATGGGTGGTATGATCGGTGTTATCTTAATGCGTTTTGCGGCAACTTGGTTCGTAGAACTATTAAATAAATATCCTGGTCTTGAAGGTGCAGCCTTTGCGATTGTCGGATGGGTTGGTATCAAATTAGTGGTACTTGTTCTTGCACATCCACAAGTTCATTTAATTCCAGAACATTTCCCACATTCAACATTATGGCAAATCATTTTCTGGGGTGTCATGATTGGACTTGTTATCTTTGGTTGGTTATCATCTTTACGCCACAACAAAAAGAAAGCAAAAGAACAATCAAATTCATAATACAATATGCAATGACAAACCGTTTATCTTTATTGATTCAAAAGATAGACGGTTTTTGTTTTACCTTCAGATTGAAGTAGAAGAAAAAATCCTCTAAAATTTTTAGTGAAAGCACTAAGTTTACAAGAAATTTACAATAGATTGTGTCATAATAGATAAGAAAGATTGTAGTAGAGGAGGGCGTTATGATGGCAGAAGATAATGGAAAGCGTCAACCAGATGAAAAACAAGTTATACCGAAAAGTCATTATAAACGAAAACGTCGAGAGTTTTTCCATAATGAAGAACGAGAACAACGTGTTGAACAAGAAAAAGAGCAACAAGCACAAGAAAAAGAAAAAGCAGCAATGCAAGCTAAAAACAATGAAGAACGTGTGAAAGACAACTTAAGAAAAGCACGTATTGAAAAATTGACACAAGAAGAAATTCAACATCAACAAGAAATTGCGCAAGGTAAACGTGAGCCTGAAGTAGAAAATGAACAAACGGAGACACCGAAGGCAGAAACATCATCAAAAGATGAATCCTTACATAAAGAACAGCCATCAACATCCACTGCAGGTGCGAAAAAAGAAACAGTGAAGAATGAAAAAGCTGTTTCAAATGTTTCATCAGTCACAGTAGACGATGACACAAAAATTCATGAGCCCGCAACATCAGAAGATCCAGCAGAGACAGAATCAGAAACAAAACCGCCTCATAAAGATGGCGAACCTGCAAAACGCAGTACACAAAGCAATCAGGCCAAAGCATTCTTTGAAAAACATTGGGCTAAAATCGCAATTGCGGTCGGCGTAATTATTTTATTGCTATTACTCTTTGCGATATTCCATAATCTAAGAAGTGATAATGGAAGTGCCGGTGACGTCGCAACGTTTGATGGCAGTGGCGATAAACAAGAGACAGCTATGATGAAAGCAGCAAAAAGTTCGATTCATTCAGTCGTAACAGTTGAGAACAAAACAAAAAATAAAAGCTCAATTGATAAAGAAACCGCAAATTCTGATAATGAAATTGGTTCAGGTGTCGTCTACAAAAAAGTAGACGACTCCATTTTTATATTGACGAATAGTCATGTAGTCGGCGATAAAAAAACACAACGTATTTTATACGATGACAACAAAGAAACAACAGGAAAAGTCATCGGTAAAGATAAATATTCAGATGTAGCAGTTGTGAAAGCAAACGTTGAAAAAGATAGTGATGTCAAAGCTATACGTATTGGCGATTCTAAACAGCTTCAATTAGCAGAACCTGTTATTACAGTAGGAAATCCGTTAGGAGCTGACTTTAAAGGCAGTATTTCAAATGGTGTCGTTTCAGGTTTAAATCGTAATGTACCTGTAGATATCGATAAAGACAACCACTATGATGTACTGACAAAAGCCTTTCAAATTGATGCACCTGTCAACCCTGGTAACTCAGGCGGTGCAGTAGTTGATCAAAACGGTAAATTAGTCGGTATCGTCTCTTTAAAAATTGATATGCCGGCAGTAGAAGGCATGGCCTTTGCGATTCCAGTCAATAAAGCTGTGACACTCGCAAAACAATTAGAAGATAAAGGTAAAATTGATTATCCGAATACAGGTGTTGCTTTATCGAATGTCGCTGATTTATCAGATCAAGAACGTGATCAATTCAAAGTTCCTAAAGATTTACAACAAGGTACTGTAGTCAGAGAAGTAAATCAAAACTCACCAGGTGAAAAAGCAGGTTTAAAAACAGGGGATATTATTGTAGAATTAGATGGTAAAAAAATTGAAGATAATTTAAGATATAGACAGATTGTCTTTGAACACCAAGCAGATTTGAAACCATTATCTGCAAAAATATATCGAAATGGTAAACTAAAAAGTATAACGATTAAATTGAAGTAGTGTTGAGGTGAAAACAGTTGTCCATTTTTAACCAGTTATTTAAAAGATCCAGTCCTCAACAAGGTATTGTCTTATTCTATTTGATTGCGATTATCGCAGCATTTTTGATGTTAAATTTACCTGGCGTGCATAAGCCTGGTGTGCACGTGGATCCCATTGATACATTATTTGTGGCTGTATCAGGGATCAGTGTGACTGGATTGACACCTGTGACGATTGCCGATACATATTCGACTTTCGGACAAATTGTCATTATGATTATTTTAAATATCGGCGGTGTCGGCGTCATGGCATTAGGTACGGTGTTATGGCTCATTTTAGGTAAACATATCGGCTTACGTGAACGTCAGATGATTATGTTGGATAATAACCGCCATACGATGAGTGGTGCGGTTCAATTGATTATTGAAATTGTCAGAGCCGTCTTATTGATTGAACTTGTCGGTGCGCTATTACTAGCCTTTTATTTCTATAGAGATACCGCAGATATCCAATATGCGTTAATGCAGGGCTTCTTCGTTTCAGTGGCCTCTACAACTAACGCAGGACTCGATATTACAGGGAATTCATTGATTCCTTATGCGAATGATTATTTCGTACAAGCGATTGTGATGTTCTTGATTACACTGGGTTCTATCGGGTTCCCGGTACTATTAGAAATTAAAGCGTATATCAGTAATAGAAATCCGAACTTCCGCTTCTCATTATTCGCGAAAATCACAACGATTACGTATTTCGCATTATTCTTATTCGGAACAGTGATGATTTTAATCTTAGAGATGGGCAACACGTTGAAAGACGTCAGTTGGCATAAAGCACTCTTTTATGCCATGTTCCAATCGACTACAACCAGAAGTGCCGGATTACAGACAGTAGACATCTCACAATTTACAGATGCGACCAACTCATTGATGGGGACATTGATGTTTATCGGCTCTTCACCAAGTTCAGTAGGTGGGGGCATTCGAACAACGACATTTGCGATTCTGATTCTCTTTATTTTAAATTTCCGTACGGATTCAGAACGTATTACCATCAAAGTCTTTAATAGAGAAATCTTGCCGTCAGATATCCAAAAGACCTTTATGGTGTTTAGTGTTGCAACAATCTTATCACTAACATCAATTGTGATTATTCAAGCAGTAGAAGGCAGTAAAATGTCTATTCTTCAAGTCTTCTTCGAAGTCATGTCCGCATTCGGAACCTGTGGGTTATCGCTAGGTCTCTCGAGTGATGGTACAGATATCACCAAAGTGGTCTTGATGGTCTTGATGTTTATCGGACGGGTTGGATTAATCTCCTTCATCTTAATGATTGGCGGCAGAAAAGAGCCTGTCTTGTATCACTATCCAAAAGAAAAAGTACAAATTGGTTAAAAAGTAACCTAGTAGAAATTTAAATCACTTTCAACATCATTAAACATAGAAATAACTACAATAAATAAAGCATGCGTTTGAAGCTCTGGATTGAGCTCAAACGCATGCTTTTTATATGCTTATTTAAAATAATTTTTACCAGTCTTGAACAGATTTACGTTCACCTTTGAAATTACCGCTTTTTTGATGTCTGCTTTGTAGAACTTGTTTCACATCATCTACAGTTACACCACAAGCGTGGAGTAACACAAAGAGGTGATATAAGACGTCGGCTGTTTCATTAGCTAATTCTTTTTGGTCATTCTTCATAGCAGCAATCACAACTTCAAATGCTTCTTCACCGAATTTCTTCGTGATTTTCTCAATACCTTCATTCAATAAGTAATGTGTATATGATTTGTCATCATCGCTGTTTGCGCGTGATTGCACAATGTCTTCTAAACTATCGATAAAGAAAGGTGTTTCTGTATTGAAACAACTCGTTGAACCTGTATGACAAGTTGGACCATCTGGATTGACGAAGACTAATATTGTATCTTGATCACAATCTAATTTAATATCAACGACATGTTGGTAGTTGTGAGAAGACTCGCCTTTTTTCCATAGGCGTTCTTTGCTTCGAGAATAAAACCAACACACTTTATCTTCTAAAGTTTTTTGATACGCTTCTTCATTCATATATCCCAGCATTAACACTTGTTTAGTTTGATAGTGTTGTAAGATTGCGGGTACTAATCCTTTTGAAAAGTCTGGTGTTATTGCCATCTGACTTCAACTCCTTCTTCTTTTAGAAATGCTTTCACAGCGCCGACGGTTGTTTCTTTATCATGGAAAATGCTGGCAGCGAGGCCGGCTGAAACATCAGTTTCCTTAAATAAATCCGCAAAGTGTTGCGCATTACCACCACCGCCTGAAGCGATAATCGGAATAGATACACGGTCATTGATTAATGATAATAAGCGGTGATCAAAACCTTGTTTGACACCATCGTAATCCATACTAGTCACAAGCAATTCACCAGCACCTAATGCTTCGACTTCTTTAACCCAGTCTAAAGTGCGTTTATCTGTGCGTTGCTTACCGCCATGTGTATAACAGAACCAATCTTGTTTATCTTCTTCCCATTTCGCATCAATTGCGACGCAAATACATTGCGTACCGAATTTCTGACTTGCCTCCGCAATTAATTCTGGATTTCTTAATGCGCTAGAGTTTAATGAAACTTTATCTGCACCATGTTTTAACAAGATAGAGATATCTTCAACAGAATTGATACCGCCGCCGATGGTTAGTGGGATAAACAGTTTAGAAGCAGTCTCTTCGATAATATCTAACATCAT
Source organism: Staphylococcus sp. HMSC65H10 (assembly GCF_001839185.1). Lineage (NCBI taxonomy): Bacteria > Bacillati > Bacillota > Bacilli > Caryophanales > Staphylococcaceae > Staphylococcus > Staphylococcus sp. HMSC65H10. Next base: position 11,770 of record NZ_KV840307.1, read on the forward strand.
TTGATGACCACTTTCAGTACGTGAAATATCTAAGAAAACAAGTTCGTCTGCTAGTTCTTGGTTATAGTACGCTGCCATTTCTACAGGGTCGCCGATATCACGCAACCCTTTAAACTTCACACCTTTGACGACACGACCGTCTTTGACATCAAGACAAGGGATGATACGCTTTTTTATCATTCTAATCCCTCCCAAAAGGCTTCAGTATTCGCAGCTTTGCCGACGATGGCCGCATGTACACCATCCGCTTCTAAACGCTTCAAATCATCAGAACTGCGGATTCCGCCAGATGCGACGACGGGTAGGGCAGTCGCTTGCGCAAGTTGTTTCGTTAATTCGAAGTTCGGTCCTTCTAATTTACCGTCTTTCGAAATATCTGTATAAATCAAGCCACCAAGCGGTAAGTGTTCAATGGTCTTAACGAATTCAAATAAGTTCAATCCTGTTTCTTCTAACCATCCGTTAACTTTGATTTCGTCAACATAAGCGTCTACAGATAGATAAATACGATTTGGAAACTGTTCAGCAGCTGTTTTAAGCCATGCGGTATCTTGAATACCTTTCGTTCCGACAATTACATAAGCGACACCTTTATTGAAATAATCTTCAATCGTTTCAGTAGAACGGATACCGCCGCCAACTTCAATTGGCAAATCTGTTAAACCAACAAGTTGTTCAATATAATCCGCTTCAACAGGTTGTTTAGTTTTCGCAGCGATTAAATCGATAACATGGATACGTTTCACACATTTATAACGACTATAGAATTGAACGGCTTCTTCTGCAGTTCTCGCCATCGCTTCTTTCGTTTCATAGTCACCTTCAGTTAAACGCACACTTTGTGAATCGATTAAATCAATTGCTGGCCATACTTCAATCATGAATAAAACCGCCTTTCAATGCTTGGTCTAAAATAGCTAATCCGAAATCACCGCTTTTTTCTGGATGAAATTGGATACCGATTTTATTATCTTTTTGGACAATGGCGGTAATCGGCAGACCATATTCCGCTGTCGCAATAATCGGTGCAGGTGTTTGAACGTAATAAGAGTGAATAAAGTAAACGTCTTTATCTAAAAGAGGGTGTTTACTTTCTAAATTATTCCAACCTAAGTGCGGTACAGGGTATGGTGTATCAATCGGCACGACACGACCAGGAATCATACCTAAACCCTCTACATCGCCTTCATCACTGTGTTCAAACATCAGCTGCATACCTAAACAAATGCCGATCATCGGTTTCTTGTCTTGAAGCTCAATCAGTAACTTATCTAGGCCAGAAGCTTTGAGTGCTGTCATCGCATCTTTAAAATGACCGACACCTGGTAAGATAATATGCGAGCTTTCTTTAATTGTGTCAAAATCGCTTGTCAGTTGTGCATCGTAGCCTAAGTGATTGACCGCGCGTTCAACATTTTTGATATTTCCGACACCATAGTCTACAATCGCGATCATTCAATCACTCCTTTAGAGGAAGGCACACCTTGTGTATCGCTTTCTGAAAGTGCGATTTTTAAACTGCGCGCAAAGGCTTTAAAAATCGCTTCAATTTCATGATGCGTATTACCGCCGCGGATTAAATCAATGTGTGTTGTCAAACGGGCATTAATCACAAGCGCTCTAAAGAATTCTTCGACAAGTTCTGTATCGAATGTACCGACTTTCTCTTTAGAGAATTCGGCATTAAATGATAAGAAAGGACGTCCACTGATATCTGTAACGACACGTGCTAACGTTTCATCCATTGGAATATAGAAAGTACCGTATCGTGTAAAAGATGTTTTATCACGAACAGCTTCTAATAATAATTGACCTAACACAATTCCGATATCTTCTGTTGTGTGATGATCATCAACATAGGTATCACCCTCAACTTTTAACTGAAGGGCAATACCGCTATGGAAGCTGAACAAAGTCAACATATGGTCTAAGAAGCCAACCCCTGTTGAAATCGATGTTTCTGATTGATTGGTAAAATCTAGCGTTGCTTCTATAGAGGTCTCTTTAGTTGCGCGTGTTTTATGATAAGTCATTTTGTTCACTCCATTCCTTGATGATTTGTGAGAGTTGATCGAGTTCTTGATCTGTCGCAATAGAATAACGGACAGCTTCATTTAATTCAGGTTCATCATAAATACGTGGTTTAAAACCATGTTCCATCACGTATTCACCTAAACTGCGTGCTTTTGGTCCATATGTGAAGACAAAGTTTGCTTTAGATGGAATCACTTTTAAATCATTGCTGTGATACGGTTTGAAAATATCATTGAGTTTACGACATAAGTAACGTTGTTCTGCGATCAGATTCATAACGCGTTTAGTATCTTTAAATAATGTTTCCGCTAGTGTTAAAGATAAAGTGCTCATCGGATACGGGTGTGCGAAACGATTTAATAATTGAATCGTTTTTGGTGTTGAAATCACGACACCGATACGTAAGCCAGCTAACGCGAAGGCTTTACTTAATGTTTTCATGACGATGATATGATCTTCTAACGCTACTTCAATCGGTTCGCCAAATTCAATATAAGCTTCATCAATGACAAAGTAACCGCCAAGTGCTTTCATTTTGTCGCTGATAGCTTTCAAGAAATTGAAAGGATATTGTTCGCCTGTTGGGTTATGTGGCACGCTCATGATAAAGAACGCAGGTTGAACGTCATCAATACGGTTTAAAATCGCTTCGAGTGAGAAGCGGAAATCTTGGTCGCATGAGACATATTCAATGTCACGCTCAGTTTGGCGCGCAAATTCGGTATACATAACAAAATCTGGGCTTAACGTAAGTACTGGGCCTTCTGGCAGAGCTAACATACATTTTTGAATCCATTCATCAGATCCGTTCGCAGCTAAAACTTGATTGGTATTTAAATTATAAAAATCTGCGTATGCTTTAAGAAAATCATTATATTGTGTTTCTGGATAGACGCGAAAATCTGTATGATTAATGACTTCTGCAATTTCTGATTTAGAAAGTGCAGGAATCGGGCTTTCGTTTTTATCAATATAAATCAATTATGATTCCTCCTGTTCTACTCTGACTTTAACTGAGGCTTCATGTTGGTATAAACCTTCTTCATGGGCGATTGTCATAGCGCCTTCTGCAAGGTTGTTGAAGGCATGTTGGTCGTAACGGATTACAGAGTGACTTGTGAGGAAGTCATTGACTGTTAAACCGTTTGTGAAGCGGGATGTTTGGTTAGTAGGCAAGACGTGGCTTGGCCCTGCATTATAATCGCCTAAAGCTTCAGGTGCATAAGAACCTAAGAACATTGCGCCAGCATATTTGATTTTGTTGATGTAATAGTCAGGTTCTTTTGTTTGAATTGATAAATGTTCAGGTGCGACATAGTTTGCGATTTCTATATTGTCTTCGATACTTTCAGTCAAAATAGGGTAGTGGAAGTCTCGTACACTTGGTTCGATAATCGCTTTTCTTGGGGCATTGTTGATAGCCTTTGGTAATAACGCTTCTACTTCTTCTAATAAAGATTGACTTGTAGATAATAAGAAAGTACGTGCACGCTCATCGTGTTCAGCTTGTGCTAAGATATCTTGAACAATAAATTCAGGACGAGATGTTTCATCTGCGATAATCATAATCTCGCTTGGTCCAGCGATTTGATCAATACCGACATAGCCATAAAGTAATTGTTTCGCTAACGCAACAAACTGATTACCTGGTCCGACGATCTTATCAACTTTAGGTACAGTTTCCGTACCAAAGGCTAACGCCGCAATACTTTGTGCACCGCCGACTTGGAAAATACGATCGACACCCGCAATTTTACAAGCTGCTAGAATACTTGGTTTAATGCCTTCAGCTTGTGGAGGTGTCACTGCGATAATTTCTTTGACCCCTGCAACTTTAGCAAGTGTCGCAGTCATTAAAACAGTCGAAGGATAAGCGGCTTTACCGCCTGGAACATAAATACCGACACTTTCAAGCGGGTTATAAATTTCGCTTGTGTATTCACCGATGACATCTTCATGTTTGATACGTTCTTGGAATGCTTTGATATTTTCAAAGCTTTGTGTCAAAGCTTCACGTAATTCTGGTGAGATTTGAGTCAAGCTGGCTTCAATATCCGCTTGCGGTACTTCTAATTGTGAAAGTTCGACACCGTCAAATTGTTTATTATAGTCAAATAAGGCTTTGTCTTGATTCTTTTTGACGTTTTGAATGATTGTGTTGACTTGGTCGATTAATGATTGTTCGATATCTGAAACGTTTTGGAAACGCGCATAAAATTCAGTTTTATTAAGCATGTATAGAAACCCCCAGTTGTGTAATGAATTGATTAATAGCGTCTGATTTACTGAAGAAAGCATGTTTATTGGTAATTAATTTCGCATTTACATTACCAATTTGTTCACGTTCTTCTAATCCGTTAGATTTAAGTGTTGTACCTGTTTGGACGATATCCACGATAGCATCGACCATATTGACGACAGCTGCGAGTTCCACTGATCCAGATAAAGGAATGATGCTGACATCTTGACCGAGTTGATTGAAATATTGGCGTGTAGTATTAACGTAAGTCGTCGCAACACGATTGATATCTGTCACACCAGGTTTGGCTGCTACAGAAAAGTGGCATTGACCGAATGGTAAATCGATATAGTTATTCACATTATGATTTGGCTTTTCACTTAAGATATCACTGCCGGTAATCCCTAAATCTGCGATACCTTCTTCAACATAAGTAGGGACATCTGTTCCTTTAACTAAAATGAATTTAATATCTTTTACGGTAATCTGCAGCTTACGTTCACGTTGATGTAAAGCTTCTGCCCATATAGGATTGTTGTTGCGTTCTAAAAATGCGATGAAGTCTTTGAGTAATCTCCCTTTGCTGAGGGCAATCGTTAACATAATTTGTTCCTCCTAATCTAATTGAATCCCAAAACCGAAACCATCGATTGTTCCACTGTAATGACCGCCTGACATTATCGGTTCAGACTGGCTATTTTCAAACAGCTGCATAAAGCTGCCGATATAGTAAGTTTTCGGTGGCATTGTTGTTACATCTAAGTGAATCGTTTGGATGCCTGCACGTTTCAATTCTTCTGACCATCGTAATAAAGATAAGTATGTCGGATGATCGTTAGGGATAATATTTCGAATATAATCCAGTTGCAAATGAGTCGGTTGTTTCAATAAACCTAAAAGTTTATGACCTTTAGGCAACTGCTGATTAAGTTCAGAAAGGTTACGTTCATTAATCAATTGTAAGATTTTTGGTGTGCGTTCTTCTTCACTAAGCAACAACGATAACAGTTGATAGTGACCAATCACCGCAAAATCTACCTCTCGTTTCATTTCCTTTTGAACAAATCCCAACATTAACTGAAAGCTCGTCAACATTTCTTGGTAAGTCGGATGAAATACTTCAATACCTAAGTTTGTGCTGATATGTTCATTGTTTGCGATAGGGCCTGCATATACGGCTTGTTTTAAATTTAAAGCATACGTTCTGACATAATGTTGAAGTTGATCTGTCCAGTCATTACGAAGCGCAAAGAAATTTTGACCATTTTTCCAAATACTGCGCGTTCCCATACTTTCTAAATCATCTTGCGTCAACTGTTGCCAATTCAAACGTTCAATAAAATGCAGGTCTATCACTTCATATTGATGAGATTGGAAATATTTTAAAAAGCGGAGTTCCAAATCTTTTCGTTTAAGCACTTTATCTTGGTATTCGATGTATTCCATTTATAGTTCCTCACTTCCATCAACGCTTTCACTCTCTACCGAACTAAAGCGTATTGATTTAATGACGTAATCATAGCACGAAATCACAGTTAAATCAATAGAATATTCAGAATATGATAATTATTACGAAAAGACTTATTAATGTAAGAATATTCAGAAAATTTATTGACGCTAGCGGGTTTTTATTGTATATTATTTTTAATAGATAGAGAACGTTTTAAAAAACGGTGTTTTCATGAAAAAGTATGTTGCTAGAACAATAATTATTGCCACTTTATTACTAGGAATGGGAACAACTACAATTGCAAATGCTTACGAATGGGCAGAAAGTGGAAAATGGAGTCATGGAATAGGCTCAACATATGTTTGGTCATATTACACACATAATAGTTATGGTCATGATTCTACAGCAATCGGCAAATATCGTTCAGATAGTGGCTATACCACTGCTGGAAAACAAGCACGTGCATCTGCGAAAAAAGCTTGGTGGGGTAACCAAGCATATTATAGAGTGTATTAGAATATCATTTAAAAAGAGTGGGGCTGGGACATAAATCCAGCCCCTTTTATATTTTAGATGTGAATCTAATTTTGCAAAGCAAAAAAGTTAAAATATATAAATTAGCTAGTATACTAGGCTATGTGTACGAGGATAAATTTAAATCTAAACATAGTTTATATAGAGAGATTTTAATTGTAGTAGAAAATGAATAGTCTGATTGATAGGATAGAAAGTGTTGGTTTGATGTGGGTTTCTAAATGGATTTGAATAATTTAAAGCTCAGATAAGCAGTTATTTCTATTTTATTGTTTTATATACCTTTTACTAAATGAAAGTAATTTTTGATTGAAATACGTAATTGAGAATCATTATCAATGGTGGTAAACTATGATTAAGTTATATTCACACGATAAATTTAACGACAGATTTTTAAGGAGGAGATACATGCATGCAACGTGAGAAATTAGAAGTTAAAGATTTAATTAACATCGGGCTCTTTACCGCAATATTCTTTGTGTTAATTACACCTGTAGGTATTGCTGGGATTGTGCCAGTGATTATGTTTTTCTTACCTGCATTATTTGCGGTTATTGGCAGTGTACCTATTATGTTGTTGGTAGCTAAAACACAAAAGTTTGGTGCTTTAAGTATCAGTGGTATTGTAGTGAGCTTAGTATTGTTTATTATGGGTCACCCAGGGCTCGCATTAATTACTGGTATTCCATTACCCATACTTGCTGATTTAATTATGAAGATAGGCAACTATCGTCATTGGTTGTCATTAAGTATCGGTTATATTGTTTTTTCATTTTGGTCACTCGGCAGTTTGCTTCCATTTTACTTCGCAAGACAATCCTTTTTCGATTATCTAGAACAAAAAAGAGGACACGAATATACAGCATTACTAGATAAACTATTCACGCTACAAACATTACCAATCATTATAGTGACTTGTATGGTCGGTGCGGTTATCGGAATTGTCATCGCAAGAATTCTATTTAAAAAACATTTTGTACGTGCAGGTATGGTCTCATGATCAAAATGCAAATTGATCCAAGAATAAAATTGTTAAGTATGGTATTGATATCCTTTATCGCTTTAACAGGAACTACTACGGGTCATGCGGTTTATCCACGACTTGTAATTATTCTGATACCTACATTTTGTCTGCTTTATCTACATTATTATAAAGCTGGCTTATTATGCTTTTTTATTCTTTTTACTGGATGGTATATCGAAACATTCCAATTGAGAGATTACCATGCGGTTGTGTATAGTTTGATATTTATAATAGCCAATTTGCTTACACGTTTTTTACCTGCTGCTTTAATGGGATTTGTCTTATTTAAAACAACGTCAGTTGAAATGTTCATTCGTGCATTAGAGAAAATGAAGTTTCCAAATGTGTTGACGATTCCTTTAGCGGTCATGTTTCGTTTTCTTCCTGTGGTCTATCAAGAATCGCAAAACATTAAACATGCAATGCGTATGCGGGGTATGACGACACTTCAAGCGTTTCTACATCCGATACGTTATACCGAAATGCGTATTGTACCGTTAATTAATCGAGTGGTCAAAATTTCAAATGAGTTGACAGCCGCTTCTTTAACAAGAGGACTGTCTGTAGACGCTGCACGTACGTCACTCATTGTATTTAAAATGACCGCAATCGACAAAACTATCGCAGGATTACTCATTTTACTGGTTATCCTTTATTACGTTATATAAGAGGGAGGCTCAAATGATTCAATTTAACAATGTAACTTTCAGTTACAGTGCTTCAGATAAAAATGCATTAGAAGATTTTAATTTAACTATTCGTCCTGGCGAAGTGATCTGTTTAACCGGATTATCAGGATGCGGAAAATCAACAGTACTAAGATTAATCAACGGGCTAATTCCTCAGTTTTTCTCAGGTGAAATCACAGGAGATATTGTCATCGCAGGACAAAACATGAAGGACTATGCTTTCAAAGATTTAAGTCGCCAAATCGGTAGTATCTTTCAAAATCCTAGATCACAATTCTTCTGTACACATGTATTAAATGAACTTGCCTTTGAATTAGAAAATTACTATACAGACCCAGAAGAAATTCAATCACGAATTATTAGAGCAGTAGATCAATATCAAATTAATGATTTACTAGAAAGTAATGTCTTTGAATTGTCGGGTGGTCAACAACAAATGATTGCCTGTATCAGTATTGAAATCGCAGGACAAGCGCTTATTGTCATGGATGAACCTTCTTCAAATTTAGATTTCAAAGCCGTTCAAAAATTAGCACGTATGATTCAATCTTGGAAGCAACAAGGGAAGACGATTGTCATTGCGGAACATCGTCTGCATTATTTATTAGATTTGGCAGATCGTTTTATCTTAATTGAATCAGGTCAGATTACTAAAGCGTGGAATCAAGATGATTTTCGTCAATTAGAACTAAAACAATTAAAAGCACACGGTTTACGAGCGACAGATTTAACACGACTACGACCAAAACAATCAGCACCTTCATCACACGATGTGATACCTATACAAAACTGGCAATATCGCTATCAGAAAAAAGAAACATTAGATTTAAATATTGAGCGATTTGATTTACATAAAGGTGCGATAACAGCGATAGTCGGCCATAATGGGGCAGGGAAATCTACATTCGCGAAAGCATTAATGGGTGCAGTTAAGTTAAATAAAGACGCGGTCATTATGGACGGTACACATAAAATACGTCAAAAACAGTGGAAGCACGATGTATATCAAGTTTTTCAAAATGTAGAGTCTCAACTTTTCGGTGAAACTGTAGAAGAAGAAATCAGATTCAGTCATCGAAATATGTCAGATCCTGATTTACTACATGTGTTAGATACGATTGATTTAAAACAACATCGTGATAAACACCCCTTATCACTTTCAAACGGAGAAATGCAGCGACTGGCGATTGCGAGTGCTAAAGAAAGCGGCAGACCTATTTTAGTATTTGATGAACCAACCAGTGGTTTAGATGGCAAACGTATGTCTGAATTTGCGACAGAATTACGACAATTAAAAGACCAAGGGTATACAATTCTGGTCATTACACATGACTATGAATTGATTATAAACAGCGCAGATTATGTTGCGGAATTTCATGAAGGGGAGGTCAAACACCACTATCCGCTTGATATGCGTAATGTCAAAGCGCTTCAAAACTTCTTCGAATTATAAATATTTAATAATAACGCAAATATAATAGTGTCATTTTAACTACTTTAAAAAACATAAATAATAGTAATGACATTGATTTAAGGGTGTGCTATACTCCCTTTATACATTGTTAATGAGAATGATTATCATTATTGGTGTAAAAATTAATGATTAGGAGCGTTATCAACGTGAGAAACAACAAAGAGAGAACAGTTATGAACCATGCCAACCAGAAAGCGTACCAATATTCAATTCGTAAATTTACTGTCGGAGCAGCTTCAATAGCTGTAGGTGCAGTGATCTTCTTAGGAGGAGGACAAGCACAAGCAGCTGAACAAGAAGCGCCCGTATCAAACGCAGCAGCATCGACTACTGTAACGGATAGCGGCACTTCGACGACACCAAACGCGACACCTGTTTCAGCGTCAAAAACAGTTGAGTCAAAAGAGAAAGAAGCAGTTAAACCACAAGCAGCATCTACAGCACAATCTCAAACAGACTCAAAACCGACAATCGAGAAAGTTGAAACAACACCAGCACCAAAACAAGAAGCACCACAAACAGAAAAAGCAACAGCAGCACCAACAAATCAAGTCTCAGTACAAGAAGCAATAAAACAACCATCTTTACAAGATCCTCACGCAAACGAAGAGCGTTACCCAGTAGAGTTTAAAGTTGTTAAACCAAATACTGACGAAGAAGAGTTCTTCCATGCATCGAATATTAAGCAACCTGCTTATTTCATGAAAGGTGATAAAGCATCAACTGTTGAATTAACATTGGACATTCCAACGATTTGGGATAGATTTGATGTTTATCAAGAGAACCATAAATTAAATACACAAGTCACTGCCTACGATGAAAAGGCAGGAACAGCAAAATTACAATTCGCCGTTCCAAACAATACACAAAGTGTCATTGTGAAGTCATCAACGAAATCAAGAATGCTTGGTAACCAAGAATATGACGATGTTGAACTTAAATTCAACCAACCTATTAACGCAAGTGATTCTAAGCCATTAACACAAGATGAGTATAAGAAAAAAAAAGAAACAGAAGCATTCGATAATGCGATTACGTTAGAAGATAAGATATATCAACTTAAGAAGTTGATGGCGAAAGATAAAGTGCCTACAAGAGAAGATAAAGAAATGCTTGCTGACTATGAAGAACAATTACAAGAACAGTTAGAAGCAGCGAAAAAAGAATTTAAAAATGCGCCATTGTCAGATTTCACAATTACGAACCCAGAAAATCACAATTTTGAAGTGTTGCACAGTAAGAAAAACGAACCTTCACATATGGACTTTGAAGTAGTCAAACCTATGCAAGTCTTCCAACAAAACGGTAAACACTATGTGGCGATGACAATTAAGTCAGACAGTATGTGGGATGACTTTATGGTGGATACTAAAGAAGGTTACGAGCGTGTGAAAACGATCGCACGTGATACGAAGAAGAATCAAAGAACAGTCGTCTTCCCATATCAAGTTGGTATTGATCACTATGATGCGATTGTGAAAGTCAGCTTACCTAAAATCAACTACGAAGGTGCTTACCATGTAAGAATTAAAGACCTTGACCAAAATAAACCGCCGACAGCACAATCAAATCAACAACAATCAGATGCAGCAGCACCGAAAGTGACGCCTAAGCCACAAGTAGAAAAGCCAGCTCCAAAACCACAAGTTGAACAACAATCTGACCACACTACACCTAAAGTAGAAACTCTAAGTGCTGCGCCTGTTACAAAAGAAATCGGCTTTATGGTTAAAAAAGACGGTGAAGATCAAAAATCAGTCATGGATGATTATATGGACCACCCAGCAAAAGTGGTTAAGGAAAATGGTAAAACATTTGTACAGTTTACAATTAAAAATCCAGATTGGTGGCAATCATTTGAACTCTTTGATGGTGCACAACAGCTCAAACAACATGAGGTTTCAAAATCAGCTGATCAAAAAGTTATTAACTTTGAAGTGAAACCAGGTACAAAGATGTTAACAAGTAAGGTGCATATTGTAGTCCCAGGCATCAATTACAACAATAAATATACGACACAAATTGCGTTTGACGAAGCAGTTGCTGATTTAAAAGCACCTGAGTCAAAACCACAAGTTAAACCTATGCCTAAGCCACAAGAAAAAGCTGAAGATCAAGCAACTGATAAAGTTGTAGATAAAACAGCTGAAAAAGAAAAAGTACAACCAAAAGTTATCACACCTGAAAAAGATACTAAGCAAGTCGATGAATCGACTGAAAAAGCATCGGATGAGTCTAATGTAAAGCCAGAAATAAAAGTAGAACCGATGTCAGTTCAAAAAACAGAACCAAAAGTATCTGAAGTTGTGACAGAAGTACAAGATGCGGCAGCAACTCAACCATCTATGAAAGCTATGGCATCTAAATCTGTACAGCCGCTTGGTTCAGTTAAAGCTAAAGCAATGAAGTCTGAAACTGTAAAATCAGTTAAAGGAAACAAATCAACACCTGCTAAGGCAAAAGCATTGCCGAAAACTGGTACAGAAGAATCAGCGACAACGTTTGGTATTTTATCTGTATTTTTAGGCGGTATCGCACTGTTTTGGAATAGACACGTGAAATCAAAGAAAAATAGTCTGTAATGTATTCCTGAGAATCAAGAAAATGAGGTTGTGGGTCTCTCACAACCTCTCATCATATAGAAAGAAGGATGATTCATATGACAACAACAATCAAGAAAGTTATCGCAATGAGTGCGATATTAATTGTGTTAACTTGGGCCATTTTTTCCATTGTAGCTTCAGCTGCTGAAAAAGATCTGAATTACGATATTTTAAAACATAAGACACAAGACGTATCGATGGCAAATGATTATTTCAATAAACCCGCTAAGTTAATTGATAAAAACGGTAAACAATATGTACAATTCACAGTCAACCACAGTCATTGGATTGTTAACTTTACATTTAACGGTCAAAAAGAAAATATTGTGCATGAAGATAAAGCAAAAGATGAACGTACTTCAGAATTTTTAATCGATAAAACATCAGGCGAAATTCCAGGCACAATTAAAGTGTATATCGATGAAGAAGTAAACGGTAAACCTTTTAAATATGACCATAACTACAACATCACATATTTATTAAAAGGTGATAAGCAAGGTGACAGTGCCGCAGCTGCATCCCATGCGGATGATTCAAAAGGTGACACTTCAAAAGGAGAAAATGCCGAAGCAACAGGAAAAGCAACATCATCAGATGCGACACCGACAAATCCACAAACAGCTGCCGGTGAATCTAAATGGCTTTATATCACTTTAATTGGTGCTTCAGCTGTATTACTTCTATTTTTTGTCGTCAATAAACGTAAAAAAGGACAACATTAAAATGAATGTACCTCACAAATGTTTAGTTGCTGTACTATGTGGCAGCTTACTTTGTTCATTTACCGTTGACAACTCAAAAGCTGAAGTCAATCATCAAACATTATCACAACAAACAATTAAAGAGATACCTTTTAAAGTCTATAAAGAAAACAGTCAGGATGTGTCAGTTATGAATGATTATATGGCACATCCAGCAACTGTCAAAACTAAAAACAACAAAGTTTATTTACAGTTTAAATTGCTGTATCCAGAGTGGTGGAAAGCTTTTGAATTATATGAAGGTGATAAACAATGTGATGTACGTACAGTCAGTGAAACAAAAGAAGCACGTATTGTAGAAGTTGAAGTCACATCAGAGACGCAAACATTTACTTCAAAAGTACATATTATCGTCCCTGATATTCATTACGATCATCACTATACAACCAAAATTAATTTAGAAGCACAATTGCCAAAAGATGTGACACCTAAAGTACAACCGACACCAAAGCCAAGTCCTGAATCGAAGCCAAAAACTGACGTTCAACCAAAACCAGATACACAACCAACAGAAAAACACACACCCAAAAAAGTATTTCCTAAGAAATCCAATACCCACGTATCAGAAATACAGAATTTGAATTTCAAAGTATTAAAACATCAAACAAATGAACGATCAGTGATGGATCAATATATGGTACATCCAGCTAAAGTGACCTATCACAATCAGCAAGCTACTGTTCAAATGACATTAAAAAATGCTGCGTGGTGGAAGTCTTTCGAAATCTTTAATGGTGAAACGCGTATTCCAGTAAAAGTGGTAAGTGAAGATTCACAACAAGATCAACGTGTCATTGAATTTAACATGCCAAAAGATCAGAAAATGTTGACCTCAAAAGTACATGTTATTGTTCCGCATTTAAATTATGATCATCACTATACAACTGAAATGGTGTTTAATGAAACAGCTCAAGAGACAGACACACCAAGCCAACAAGAAGAAAAAGGTGGCACATCTATCAAACAAGATGAGGGCACAGAAGTATCAACAAATGAAGCGACAGAAACGGTTGAAACTAAAGAAAATACTATAGTAGAAACTCCGTCAGAACATGCATCTGAGACACACAATCATAAACAAACACCAACTAATCCAGCATTTAATCAGGCACAATCGGTGAATGACACACCATTTATTACGTCATCAAGACCTCCACAACCAAGTGCTGTTAAAACAACACAAACTGCAAAAACAATGGAAGAACCGCCATTGCCTGAAATATTTCCTAAATTCAATCGGCATGCGGATGATGGTGAACCTATTAAATTTACAAAGACACATTCAGATGTTGGAAAGTATTTAAAGAGAATGAATCAAATTTATTTAGGTGCGGTGATTATTTTGGCGAGTGCTTTGTTAGTAGTCTCTACACTTTACGTTAGAAAGGGTGAAGGTAAAGGTCATGAGAAAAAACATTAAACGATGGTGTGTGGTACTTTTAGGTTTAATTGTTCTACTGACTGGTTGCCAAGCACAAGAAGATAAAAATAACCAAACATCTTCTGAAAAATACCGCATTGTACCGACAACAGTAGCTTTGACACAAACGTTAGATGCTTTGAATTTAGATATTGCAGGTAAACCAGATTCATATAAAACACTACCTAAAAGATATGACAATGTACCGAAAGTCGGACAACCGATGACACCAGATATGGAGAAGGTACAAGCTGTTCACCCGACACATATTTTAGGCGTTTCTACTATTGAAGATGAGACAAAACCTAAGTTCAAAATGATTAAAGCTAAAGCTATCTTTTATGACTATGACAGTCTAAAAGGCATGAAAACTTCTATTTCACAGATGGGTAAAGAATTTAATCGTGAAACAGAAGCATCAAAGCTAAATCAAAAATTAACTCATGCAGAAGAACAAATCAGACAAAAAGCAGCGCAACAAAAGCACCCTAAAGTACTCATTTTAATGGGTGTGCCAGGCAGTTATTTAGTTGCTACGAATCGCTCTTATATCGGCAATTTAGTTGAAATTGCGGGCGGTGAAAATGTGATTAAAGAAGATTCGAAACAATATCTAGCTTCTAATACAGAGTATCTGTATGACGTTGATCCAGATATTATTCTGCGTCTGCCACATGGAATGCCTGAAGAAGTTAAAAAGATGTTTGATAAAGAATTCAAAGAAAATGATATTTGGAAACATTTTAAAGCAGTCAAGACAGGTCGTGTCTATGATTTAGAAGAACAACCTTTCGGCATTACAGCTAATATCGATGCAGACCAAGCCATGCAAGATTTATATGATATCTTCTACAACAAGAAATGAGGTGCAATATGAAATATAAATTCAGTGTCGTCTTTATGTGTACCTTAATTCTCTTTGTTGTAGTGGTCTTATTTGCGTTGCTTAACGGTAAATTAGGCATAAGTTCAGCTCAGCTTTGGCATAAAATCGCAACAGGTCATGATAATCAAATCGATGCGATTATAGATTTACGTTTACCACGTATCATTGTCGCGATTTGTGCAGGTGCTACGCTATCCGTAGCGGGTGCTTATTTACAAGCAGTGCTGAAGAACCCGCTTGCGGACGCCAGTATTATCGGTGTCAGTTCAGGTGCTTTGGTGGCTAAAGCACTTGTGATGACTTTGGTGCCGACTTTATTCTTTTATATGCCACTTATCAGCTTTATAGGCGGATTATTGCCATTTACTTTATTGTTTTACTTACAACATCGTTATCAGCTGAATCCGATGCGCATGCTGCTTGTCGGTGTATCGATGTATGCGATGTTGAATGGTATGTTGGAATATTTAACCGCTAACCCAGCTGTGAGATTATCTGCTGGTTTATCTTTAAAAGTATGGAAAGACGCAGCACAAATTTCAGTGACTACATGCATAGGACTTATCTTAGCTATAACTGTTATCTTTCAAGCGAATATGTTGGGTTTTGATGATCGACAAGCACACAACTTAGGCTTTCCTATACAACGTTATCGTATGTGGATAGGGTTGATTGCGGTCTTTTTAGCGAGCAGTGCAGTAGCTGTAGCTGGTGCTATGGCCTTTGTTGGTTTGATTGTACCGCATATTGCACGTCGATTAGGCGGCAGTGACTATAAGAAAGTTGTGATTTGTTGTGTGTTATTCGGTGCGATAGCCGTGCTATTAGCAGATACACTTGGCAGGTTGATGTCCCGTCAATTTGAAGTGCCAGCGCATATTATTACGGTCATTATCGGCGGACCTTATCTTATCTATTTAATTTGTAAAGGAGCGTACCGAAATGAATATCAACAACGTTGAGTTTAAATATGGTCAAAGACAACTCTTTAATGACTTGAATCTGACAATTAAACGTTATGCGGTAACTTCTATTATCGGACCGAATGGATCAGGTAAGAGTACCTTACTTCAAATGCTTGCAGGTTATCTTCAACCTCAGGCTGGTTGTGTGTACATAGAAGGCAATGATTTGAATACATTAGGTAAGAAACAACTTGCGCAAATGTTATCAGCAGTCCATCAAAACAATACAGCACCTGAAGATTTCACCGTTAAAACATTACTGCGCTATGGACGATATAGTCATCATCGTTGGTTGAAGAAGGATGTAAGAGGAGAAGCGGTCATTGAACGTGTACTTGAACAATTCAATTTAACTAAGTATGCAGATCGTCCGATTGGCGCTTTGTCCGGTGGCGAAAAACAACGTGTTTTTATCGCAATGGCCTTAGTCCAAGAACCACAATATTTATTATTAGATGAACCTACCACATTTTTAGATTTACATTATCAATATCAAGTCCTTGAGATGATTCGACAGTTAAACGACATGCATCGTTTAACTATCATCATGGTGCTTCATGACATAAATCAGGCTTTAACTTATAGTGATGAACTGATTTGTGTCGCAAATGGTGAAATTGCAGCACAAGGCAAGCCGCAAGCTATCGTGACACCAGAATTATTAAAAACAATTTACCAAATCGACGCAAAGATTATTCATGATAAAGATTGCGGCATATTAATTGGTAAATGCCACGGCGGGTGTTAATGATGAATAAACTAATACGTGTCATTCAATTTGGATTAGTGCTGGTTATTATTGCGGCTGTCTATCTTATCTTCCAACATCGTTTAGATAATGAAGCGGAAGAAAAACAATACGAAGTTTTACAAACGGACTATAAAAAGAAAGGGATCCGCCCACAATTTGAAGCATTAGCAGAGGTCAATTCTGACATTCATGGGTGGATTCGTTTAGAAGGTACGAGTTTGAATTATCCCGTTTTACAATCCCGAGATAATGAAGATTACTTAGAACATAACTTTAAGAAACAAAAAACGAAAAAGGGCAGTATCTTTGTAGATTATCGTAATAACTTACAAGATTTATCTCAAAATACAGTGCTTTATGGTCATAGTGTTGGCGATAAAACTATGTTTGATGATTTACATCAATATTTGAATCAAACATTTTATGATGCACATCAAACGATAGAGTTTGATACAAAGTATCATCAGTATGCGTTAAAAGTATTCAGCGCATATTCGACAGATGCCCATGATAACTATATTCGAACAAGTTTCAACAATGTACATGAATACGAACAGTTTTTAAAAGAAACGAAAAATAAATCGAAAATCAAAACAGATATTTCAGTTCATCCACAAGACAAGATAATGACGTTATCTACGTGTGAAGATGCTTTTTCGCGTTCTGATAAACGTGTTGTTGTGGTTGGAAAATTAATTGAAAACAGATAAAGGAGTGTATGCGCTATGTTTATGGCAGAAAACAAATTGAAATTAGATAAAGGTTCAGCAGAAGGAATTGTAGAACGTTTTTACAAACGACAAGGTATTGAAACAATTGAAGGTTTTAAAGAAATGTTTGTCACAACGACAAATAATTTAAAAGAATATGATGAAGTGAAAATTTTAACAATTTGGGATGCAGAAGCATGTTTCAAAAATTGGTTGAGCTCAGATGTCTTCAAAGATGCCCATAAAAATGTACGTCATCAATCTCAAGATCAAGCGAGTCCAATCCAAGATAATGAAGTACTGACTTATACAATTGGCTATTACTATTTAAATGATCAAGAGGGGAAATAGAACGAAGTTTATTTCTCATTATGATTAAAAATAAGCAAACAAAAAAGGTCTATTCATTCGGTATTTGAAATGAATAGACCTTTTAGTATGAACAGGAACAGGAATCCCACGACGAGTTAGCCAATTAAAACATCCTCCAATTGATTATATTCTTCAATGTAACGATTGAATGCTGCTTCATCTTTTTCGATTAAAGCTTGGTCAATCAGTTCTGTAAGTTTTTCTTTACGTACATTACGTAGAGCTTGATCAATTACGAGTTCTACCCCCAGGTCGTTTACATTCGCTACGAACGCCTTCAGTGTTCCATTTTTTACATTGATATTGTGATTCATTTTAATCACTGCCTTTCTTTTTTTAAGTTATTTACGAGTATACATTGCATTTAATCTAAAATCAATGAATATTCTGACTTTTTAAAAATTAAAAGTGTAATATTAACTCAAAAGTTTCTATTGACTTTTCTAGGTGCTAGTATACAATAATTATATGATTAGATGTCTAACGAATTCTAATCGTAATTAATTAAATAGGAGGACGTGCTTATGGACGAACATAGCATCTTCAAAAGCGATGATATGGCCATTATCCCAGTCATTGCTCAAGAGTATGGAGCACTCCATACAAAATTGCTTACCTACAATAAAGATCCGAGGATTGTAGAAAGCTCCCCGCAAAAAACTTTAGACAACTCTTGTCGCTTTTATGGTTCAACCTTTCAATCACTTCGAACTGATACCGCTCGGATTACCAACATCAACAGTAAACCACCCATTTTACTTTCACCAGTTATTTCAATCTTTCTATTCTCTACCCATTCTGAACGCTCTGAAGACAATATTTGGATTAACATTGAATTTGTACAAGATATCAAAGCGTTGAAGAACAATACCACTAAAATCACTTTTTCTGACGGACAATCTTTAATCACAACCGCAACAGTCCGTACTATCTGGCATCAATATAAAAATGCAGCTTATTATGAACACATCATTAGAAAGCGTGTTAAGAAAATTAAATGGAATACAGAGCGCCCTATTGACTACTCTAAACCTGCTTTAGACGTGTATGAAACACTTTGTACTTATTTAGTGATTAATAACACACCACGCAGCTAGCGTAATTTTAAACATTTTATGATATTATCTCAAACTGCGGGATGTTTATAGGGAATGAGTGTAAATGTTCCGCAACTTTTTCGTTATTTTCTCTTGAATTATTTTAAGGGATTGTTATAATAGTATTTGTGCTTGAAGAAATTACATTATTCCACAGTAGCTCAGTGGTAGAGCTATCGGCTGTTAACCGATCGGTCGTAGGTTCGAGTCCTACCTGTGGAGCCATATGGAAACGTACTCAAGTTGGCCGAAGAGGCGCCCCTGCTAAGGGTGTAGGTCGCGAGAGCGGCGCGAGGGTTCGAATCCCTCCGTTTCCGTTACTGTAAGAATCCCATTAAATCAATGTCTAAGACGTTGACTTAATGGGATTTTTCTTTTTGTCAAAGTTGAATGAGAAAAGGTGAGAAACTGAGTTCTCACCTTAATCATGTAAAGCTTATTTAATTATGACATTAATCGAATTAATTCTTCTCTTGGAATATCTCCGAAATAATGATACGTATCGAATTCAGATAAAGCCGCTTCAATACTCTCGAAATTATGCAAGCTGCCGACTAATACATGTTCTAAATCTGACACATCGCCGACACCGAAGAAGTCACCGAAAATTTTCGCATGTTCAATACGTCCGCGCTTAACATCCAATTTAATTTGAACGAAACCTTTTTCGAACTTCTCTTCACGTTCAAAGTTATATTTAGGGTTTTTACCATAGTTCCAATTCCATGAACGATATTTTTCATTACTTAATGCTTCAATGTTCTTCCAATCATCTTCAGTTAACACATATTCTTCAACTTCATGTTCACCAAAGATATGTTTTAGGATAATTTCTTTGAAAGTTTCAATGTCAATCGGCTCTTCTAAGAATTCAGAGATGTTTGCGACACGTTTACGTACTGATTTGATACCTTTAGATTGAATCTTCGCAGGGTTTACACGTAAAGCATTCGCAACTTCGTTTAAGTCACTATCTAACATTAAAGTACCATGGCTGAACATACGCTCTTTCACTTTAACCATCGCATTTCCTGAAATTTTAGCTGCACCGATTTGGATATCGTTACGTCCAGTCATTTCAGCATCTACGCCCATTGCTTGTAAGGCTTGAACAATCGGTTCTGTGAACTTCTTAAAGTTATGGAAACTGTTGCCGTCGTCATCAGTGATAAAGCTGAAGTTTAAGTTTCCGAAATCATGATAAACGGCACCACCGCCTGAAATTCGACGCACAACATCAATATTGTGTTCATCTACATAGTGTTGATCAACTTCTTCAATCGTATTTTGGTTTTTACCAATAATGATAGAAGGGCGGTTAATATAGAATAAAAAGTAATCGCTATCGTTAGGAAGGTGTTTTAACACATACTCTTCCATTGCTAAATTTAATGTGGGGTCTGTAATACCTTTGTTACTAACAAACTTCATACATTCTCTCTCCTTCTGTACTTACTTTGCTTGATACTTTATTTATGCCCTAATTTAGGATAAAATGCCAACTATACACTTTGCCAGAAAAAAGGCACCAGTCGGACTTCAATTACAATTATAACGTGTTTACAGGATATTTGTTTATTTGAAGAGAGAATTTTAGTACAATATAGAATAGTATAATTCAAGGAGGATCTGTAATGACTATTGCAGAAGTAGGAGATATTGTAGAATTTTATGACGGTTTAAGAGGCCGTGTCGAAAAAATTAATGATAACTCTGTTATTGTTGACTTAACTATTATGAAAAATTTTGAATCATTAGATTTACCTGAAAAAACGGTAATTAATCATAAACGCTATAAGATAGTTGATCAAGAAGGTTAAAATATAATGAAAACTAATACAAAAGCATTACTATGGTTTGTGATAAGCTTTGTAGTGTTCCACATCATCTTATTTATCATGTGGGGAGAACGACAAGAATATTGGTATCTGTATACAGGCATTATGTTGTTTGCGGGTATCAGTTATGTCTTTTATCAACGTGATTTAGAATCTAAACGATTGTTGACGTCTATCGGTATCGGTATTTTAACCGCAATCGCATTAATCATTGTACAGTTGATTATGTCTTTGATGTCACAAGATTTAACGTATACATCATTGATTAAAGATTTATCACGTTCTGGCGTTTACTTTAAATGGCAGATTTTAGTGACATTACTCTTTGTGATTCCTTGTCATGAACTTTATATGCGTACGGTACTGCAAAAACAATTGTTGAATCTTAAGTTACCGGCTTGGGCAGCGATTGTAATTACTGCACTCGCATCAAGCTCACTCTTTTTCTACTTCGATCAAATCTGGTTATGCATTTTTATTTTCATCGTACAAGCTATTCTATCAATCAGCTATTATTATACGCGTCGAATTATTACAACTTCTGTTGCACAAATTGTGGCAGTGGTGTTATTACTGATTTTTCATCCTTAATTCAAAAGGACAAAAAAAGAACCTGTCAGCTTATCTCAAGCTTGGACAGGTTCTTTTTGCTATATCTTAATTAATACGTTGAACGCTCTAAAAGTTCGAAATAAGAAATCTTGGAAATATCTACTACATATTCTGATGGTTCTGTAACGTGTAATGCGCCTGCATTTGAATTCTCTTCAACGGCTTCTACTGAAATTTCATTGCCGTTGTCCATATAAAGGACAAGATATTTAGCAGGATTTTCATTTAAATACGTTAGAATCGTTGCTTTATTCATATAGTTTCAACTCCATTTAACTAAAATGTGATATTACCATGTTTGTCTGCTGGTCTGAATAGCATTGTATTGATTGCGCTGATAATCGCGATCACATGTGGAATGCCTGTCCAGAAGAACGCTAAGTGTAACAGGCCTGAGCCGTTTTTACCTGCGTAGAATCTGTGCACTCCGAAGTTGCCGAGGAACAGTGCAAGTACAATATAAACAATTTTATTTACTTTCATGCTGATTGCTCCTTTCTCCATTTAAGTGATACCTTTATTATGAATGATGAAATACAAACTTTCCAATAATACAAATGTTAAAATAATAAGTGAACAAACAATATAAATGATTGTTAAACTATATAGTGAATGATAATAACTAAACACATAAAGGAGAAAACAATGATTAGACCTGCTAAACCAACTGATAAACGTGCTATTGCAGAATTAACATATATTATCTGGCAAGATATGGAGTTGCCGATTGTAAAACGATTTGATAAATCTCATGTCATTCAATGGCTGGAACAAAGTATTACAGAAATACCTTATCGTTGTTATTACGACAATGTACAAGTTTACGATGTTGAAGGGGAAGTCGCTGGCATTATTATTACGTATCTTGGTAAAGATGAAATGAATTTAGAAGAAAATTGGTTGAAGTTAGATTTACCAAAAGAAGCGAAAGCAATAGGAACACCTTTACCTTTAAGAGAAGCAAAATCAGATGAGCTATATATCGAAACTGTGGCTGTTTTCCCAAAATATAGAGGAAGAGGAATTGCGACACAGTTAATGGAATCTGTCATCCATCACTCTAAAACATATAAGCTGAGCTTGAGCTGTGATTTAGTAAACACAGGTGCGTTCAGACTTTACGAACGTTTAGGGTTTCATAGTGAAGGTGTGATTGATTTATATGGCCATGATTATTATCACATGGTCATTGAACCTCAAGAAGGATAAAAAAAGAGACTGGAACGAAAAGTTCCAATCTCTTTATCATCATCAAATACCGCCTAATAACGCACTGATATAAATCCCTAATGCATACAGTAAACCAAATACTGTGTTTGTTTTACCTGTTGCTGCCATAGCTGGCATCATTTCAGCAGGTGTATCGTTCTTTTTGAAACGACGAATGGCTTTGATAGGGAACGGGAATGATAACAGTACGAGTAAGTAAAAGATTGAACCGCCAGGTACAAAGAAAACAGTATAAATGACCCATGCATAAGCGATGATGTACATGAGGGCCATGAAGCGGATAGAATTGGCTTTACCTAATAAAATCGGTAATGTTTTGCGTCCGCTTGCTTTGTCTTTGACACGGTCTCGGATGTTATTGGCCATATTAATTAAGCCAATTGTGATAATAATCGGTACACTGATCCATACAGCATAACCTTGTAAGTTATCTGTTTGAATAAAGAACGCGATTAAAATAATAATCAATCCCATAAAGACGCCGGAGAACAACTCTCCAAAAGGTGTCCAAGAAATTGGGAAGGGACCGCCTGTATACAGATAACCGACTGCCATACACAAGATTCCGATTGGGATTAACCAATAAGAAGATTGTGAAGCGATAAATAAACCGATTAGCGCAGCAATCACATAAAAGGCGATGGCTAAGTTCATCACGAGTTTCGGGCTCATGCCGTTACGTACAATCGCACCGCCGATGCCCACTGATGTATGATCATCAAGACCTTTCTTGAAATCATAATACTCGTTGAACATATTTGTGGCTGCTTGAATTAAAAGACAAGCAAGTAACATCGCTAAAAACAAACTGAACTTAAGATGGTCTTCACTACCTAATAAGAATAACTTTGCTGTCGCTGTACCGACTAATACAGGTACTACAGCTGCAGTTAAAGTGTGAGGACGCATCAACAGCCAATATTTTCGAACGGTTGAAAATTCCTGATATTGTTTTGACATGGTTTCTCCTTCTTAACACTTAAAAATACCAAATTTCAGATTGCGGATTTTAAGACACAAAGATTCTATTATAAATTATCTGCATTCTGATTAATAAATTTATTTTAAGCAATAGAAAGAGAAAGGTCAAATCATGTAAAAATAGTAAATAATAAATGTGCAAATCAAAGTACAGATAAAGATAAAAAATGATACAATGAGATAATGTGATTAAGTAGAATGATGAAAGAAGTGAGATAGATGACTGTAAGTGTCAAGGATGATCAAATTCTCGACGCAATATATGAAAGCCGTGAAAAATGGGTTTCAGTGGAGGTTAAAATCGACCAGCCGACGAACCCAATCATGCTTTTCCAAATGACAGAAGATAAAGCAGATGACCGCTTCTACTTCAGGGAGAATACAGGAGAAACGGCCTTTTTCGGATATAACGCGCTTTTAAAATTTAAAAATGACTATGAAAATAAACAAACCATTTTCCGTGAATGGGAAAATTATAAAAATGATATCGCACTTATCCATCCAGATTCAAACAAACATCACTTAAAAGTGTGTGGAGGTTTCCAATTTTCAAGTCATAAATCAGATGACGAGTGGCGTCAATTCGGCTTGAACCATTTCGTGTTGCCGAAAGTATTAATTACGATGACAGCTTCAGAAACATTCGTCACTTATACAGTATTAAGAGAAGAGTTTAATATAGAAGACCTACATGAACTTGTACAACAAGTTGCAGAAACGAAAGTAGAACCGACACAACCTATTGGGGATGTAGTTCGCAGTGAAGATATCTATAAAGAAGAATGGTTAGAACTTGTACAAGAAGCCATAGATTCTATGAATGACGAAGAAAAAATCGTTTTAGCACGCAGACGTATGATTCGCTTTGATCGACCAATTGATATCGCATATGTGTTAGAAAATGCGATGCACAACGAATCCAACAGCTATATATTCGTAATGCAATCGGAAGGGTCTGTGTTCTTTTCACAAACGCCAGAACAGCTGATGGAAGTCGAAAACCAAGTGTTATCGACGAAAGCAGTTGCAGGGACAATTAAACGTACATCTGATGAAACAGAAGATCAAAAACACGTAGATGCTTTCTTGAAAGATGAGAAAAACTTGCAAGAGCATCATTTTGTGGTGCAAAGTATTCTAGATGATATTGAGCCGTACGTTACAGATGTAGATTATAATAAGCATCCTAAAATCTTAAAAAATGATCATTTGTATCATTTATATACAGAGATTTCAGGAGCGTTAGAAAATAATACCTATATTGGCTTACTAGACCGTCTGCATCCAACACCTGCGTTAGGCGGTTATCCTAAAGAAAAAGCCATGGACTTTATCGAACAAAAAGAGTTCGGAACAAGAGGTCTGTATGGTGCGCCAGTAGGGTATATTGATATGGAAGATAATTGTGAATTTATCGTCGCAATCCGTTCTATGCTGATTAAAAAGAAACAAGCAACTTTATTTGCAGGTTGCGGTATTATTAAGCAGTCTGATCCACAGAGTGAATTAGAAGAAACTACACTTAAATTTACTCCGATGATGAATGCTTTAGGAGTCGAAAATCATGGATAATCATCAAACTTTATTAACCAAACAAGTGTTTACGTTAGCTTCAGAAATCTATGCATACGGCATCAGAGAAGTTGTCATTAGTCCAGGGTCTCGTTCAACACCGCTTGCTTTAGCGTTTGAAGCACACCCAGGTATTAAGACATGGATTCATCCAGATGAGCGCAGTGCTTCATTCTTTGCGCTCGGATTGATTAAGGGCAGCAATCGACCTGTTGCTATTTTATGTACGTCAGGAACAGCAGCAACCAACTATACGTCAGCAGTGGCTGAAAGTGATATCAGCAACTTGCCGTTAGTAGTATTAACAAGCGATCGCCCACACGAATTGCGTGGCATTGGTGCGCCGCAAACGTTGAACCAGGTCAACATGTTCCAAAACTTTGTACGTCATCAGTTTGATATGCCATTAGCTGATGACACTACAGGTTCAACTGAAGATGTTATTCGTTTCCAAATGCAGATAGCAAGTCAGTATTTTGAAGGACCCAAACGTGGACCTGTACATTTTAACTTGCCGTTTAGAGAACCGTTGACACCAGATTTCGAGATGACAGAATGGTTAACGACTAACGAAAAAGTCATACCTAAATATCAAAAGACAGCTACGGTTGAAGCTATTAAGCCAATCTTGAAGAAAAAACGTGGTTTCGTTATTGTCGGCGATATGCAGCATCAAGATGTGAGAGAGTTGTTACCATTTGCGACGGTCCATGACTTGCCTATTTTAGCAGGTCCGCTTTCAGGTCTGCGTCAATCAGGTCATCCGAATATTATTTCAACGTATGACTTACTATTTCGTGCAGGTTTAGATCCGAAAGATATTGATTTTGTGATTCGTGTCGGCAAACCAGTATTATCTAAGAAATTAAATCAATGGTTGAAAGCTACAGATGCTTATCAAATTGCGGTACAAAACAGTGCGCAGCCAGATGCTTTCCCTACACCGGCAGATATTACATTTGAAATGACACCAAACGACTTCTTCCGTGCACTTGGCGATATTCCGACAGCTTATCGTAAACGTTGGTTATCCCAATGGCAAGATATGGATAGTCGTGCAAAAATCGAAGTAAAAAATTATATCGATCATGCGACAGACGAAGCGGCGAATGTCGGTATCTTATTAGATAAACTTACTAAAGAAGATGCTTTATTTGTCAGCAATTCTATGCCAATTAGAGATGTGGATAATCTATTTGTAAATAGTGAGGCGGAAATCTATGCCAACCGCGGTGCTAATGGTATCGATGGTGTCGTTTCTACTGCAATCGGTATGGCAGTGCATAAGAAAGTGACATTGTTAATCGGTGATTTAGCTTTCTATCATGACATGAACGGTTTGTTGATGGCTAAATTGAATGATATTCATTTAAATATTGTGTTGTTAAATAATGATGGCGGCGGTATATTCTCTTATCTGCCGCAAAAAGAATCAGCAGCGAAATACTTTGAACGTTTATTCGGTACACCGACGCATCTTGAGTTCAAACATGCGGCCATGTTGTATGATTTCAACTATGCCTTAATGGATTCTGTCGAAGATTTTAAATTCACGCCATTATCACAATTAGAATCATACATTTATGAAATTCGTACAGACCGTGAAGACAATCGTCAACAACACCAAATCCTATATCAGAAATTGAGTGATATTGCGAATGTTGAATTATAATTTTTATGACAGTCAAACAAGAGAAAATCATAACTTGCTTGTTTTGTTGCATGGATTTATCAGTGATGCGACATCATTTAGTTCACACATTGACAAACTGACTGAAGCAGCAGCTGTCGTAACGATAGAACTGCCTGGACATGGTCAAGATAACAGCGACAGAACTAAGCAATGGGATTTCGATTTTATTTGCGATGCGTTAGATAATGTACTCGTACAATTTAAAGCTTATGATATCTATTTACATGGCTACTCTATGGGTGGCCGTGCAGCATTGTATTATGCCTTACATGGTCAATTAGACCTAGCAGGTTTGGTTTTAGAAAGTGCTTCACCAGGCATTGCAGATGAAACAGCGCAAAAAGAACGTCAGCAAGTTGATGAAGCAAGAGCTAAAGTATTAGAAATTGCGGGCATTGAAGTGTTTGTGAATGATTGGGAGAAATTACCATTGTTTGCGAGCCAAGCAGAGATGATGACAAAAGAACAACGCCAGAAACATCGTGCAATGCGCTTAGCACAAGATCCAAAAGGTTTGGCGAAAGCACTGCGTGACTATGGCACAGGTCATATGCCGAATTTATGGCCAGAACTTGCGCAACTTCAGCTGCCGGTCTCTCTGATTGTCGGCGAGTATGACGAAAAGTTTGTGGAACTTGCGCATAAGATGCATCAGCAACTTCCAAACAGTGAAGTTCATGTTGTGGAAGGTGCTGGCCATACGGTTCACGTGGAAGAACCAACACAATTTGATATACTAATATTAGGTTTTTTAAATAAGGAGGAGCAAAATGACTAGACAATGGGAAACAATTAAAGAATATGAAGAGATAAAATATGAGTTTTTCGATGGTATTGCTAAAATTACAATCAACCGTCCAGAAGTGCGTAATGCATTCACACCAAAAACGGTTCAAGAGATGATTGACGCATTCTCACGTGCACGCGATGATCAACGTATTTCTGTAATCATCTTAACAGGTGAAGGCGACATGGCATTCTGTTCAGGCGGCGACCAAAAAGTTCGCGGTCACGGCGGATATGTAGGCGACGACCAAATTCCTCGTTTGAACGTATTAGATTTACAACGTTTAATCCGTGTTATTCCTAAACCAGTCATCGCAATGGTTCGTGGATATGCAATCGGCGGCGGCAACGTATTACAAGTCGTATGTGACTTAACAATCGCTGCAGACAATGCAAGATTCGGTCAAACTGGACCTAAAGTCGGTTCATTCGACGCAGGTTACGGTTCAGGTTATTTAGCTCGTATCGTAGGTCACAAGAAAGCGCGTGAAATCTGGTACTTATGCCGTCAATACGACGCACAACAAGCTTTAGATATGGGCTTAGTCAACACAGTTGTACCATTAGACCAAATTGAAGATGAAACAGTACAATGGTGTCAAGAAATCATGCAACATTCACCAACTGCTTTACGTTTCTTAAAAGCAGCAATGAATGCTGATACTGACGGTTTAGCAGGTCTTCAACAAATGGCTGGGGATGCAACTTTACTTTATTACACAACTGATGAAGCGAAAGAAGGTCGTGACGCATTTAAAGAAAAACGTCAACCTGACTTTGATCAATTCCCTAAATTCCCATAATAGATTAATCATTTAAATGAGGTTCTTATTAAGTCTCTCGTGTTCATACCTTTGGGTGTGAAGCGGGAGGCTTTTTATGTCGTTTTTTTACTTATTAGGTAAATAAAAAATGCACGTCCAGCGATTAAAATTATAAAGTGCACGTTAGGATTAAAATATTTTAAAAGCAGGCATAACTCTTTATTTTATGTGTATTATTATGTGTTTTATTTTGCGGAGTGAGTTAAACAAATTATATAAAGCAAGCACAAATTTACTTAATAAATAAAACTATTTAATTGACATTCATTATGATGTTGAATATATTTTAAGGTAGAGGTGAAATTATATGAGTAATAGCACAAAGAAGAATTTAGATCACGACTTATGTTTTCTTTTTTATATCACAACAAAAGAAGTGATCAACCGTTTTAACAAGTTTCTGAAACAATACAATATCAGCTTCCCCAATTATATGGTCTTATCTTATATTGAAGATGATGAAGAAGTGTTTGTGAAAACACTTTGCAATAAATTGTTTTTAGATTCAGGGACAATCAGTCCAATTGTAAAGCGCTTAGAAAAGAAGAACTTGGTCATTAGAAAAAGACTACCTGAAGATGAACGAAAAGTGATGTTAAGTTTAACTGAAGAGGGAAAAGAATTAAAAGCACAATTCAAAAACATTTCAACACAAGTAATTAATCAATTGAATTTAGATTCTGATGAAAAAGAAGATTACTATAACATGATGCGTGGTTTCGCACAAAAGAATCTAAGTCAACCAGAAGTTTAGTCAAGTCAACAAGAAATACTGAGAATAAAGAGGGAATGTTATGCTCATAAGAGAGGATAATTTTTTTAGGGATAATATTAAGATAACTCGCACATTAAAAAGAATAAAAAAGAAAGTGAGGTAGAACTAGCGAACTAGTCTATCTCACTTTCTTAATGATGATTTATTTTACATACTGATTTAAATAATTTTCAAGACGATCCATACCTTCTTTGATGGTATCTAAGTCATAAGCATATGAAATACGAATATGACCTTTACCTGCATCTGTAAAAGCAGAACCAGGTACCATCGCAATATGACCTTTTTCTAAGGCATCGACACAGAAATTAAAGTCATCTTCAATACCGAATGGTGCAAGGCTCGGGAAAATATAGAATGCACCTTCAGGTTCGGCATCAATTTTAAAGCCCATATCAAGTAAACGTTGTTTTAAATAAGCTAAACGTTCTTTGTATGCTTTATTCATCGCTTTTGGCGCATCGATGCCATCTGTTAACGCAGCGATACAAGCGATTTGAGCGGGTACATTGGCACAAATCGTATTATAGGCATGCATGAATGTCAATTTCTTTATTAAGTACTCAGGGCCTAGTAAAAAGCCAATACGGATACCTGTAGCTGAATGAGATTTACTTAAACCGCTGATTAATAATAATTGATCACGTAAACCTTCAAATTCCGCAAGGGATGTGTGTTTACCTTTAAAGGTATTTTCAGCATAAATTTCGTCACTTAACACAAAAATTTCGTGTTGTTGTAACTCTTCAGCAATCGCTTCAGCTTCTGTTCTATTTAAAATAACTCCTGTTGGATTGGTAGGGTAGTTTAAAAGAATCGCTTTTGTTTTATCGTTTACATGTGAACGAATTGCTTCAGGCGTAATTTTAAAGTCTGTTTGTGTAGTATCTACATAAACAGGATGACCGCCTAATGTTTCAATCAATGGAATATAGCCTGCATAAATAGGACCAGGAATAATGATTTCATCTCCAGGTTCTAAGATGCTCCGTAAAGCTGTATCAATAGCTTCACTTGCACCATTCGTCACAATAATTTCTTCTTCTGTGTAATCCACATTATAACGAAGGTTGAAGTATTGACGGATGGCACTTCTTGTTTCCATTAAGCCTTTATTATGAGAATAACTCGTTTCATCATTTTCAATCGCTTTAATATACGCGTCTTTAACCACATCAGGCATAGGGAAGTCAGGTTGACCGATTGTTAAGTTGATACAATCCGGTATATTTTTAATTCGGCTTGAAAATTGTCTGATGCTTGGCGCACGTAAAAATTTAGAATTTGTATTTAAAGATAATTTCACTCTGTTAACACCTCAATTGATTACTGCACTATGTAAGTAAATGCTATCTTATCATATTGTAACACTGAAAACCGTCAAAAAGTCTGAATTGCTTTAATTTTAAGTCGATAATTGTCAAAAGAAAAGTGAGGCAATGTTGATTTGCCTCACAATGCTTTATAATTTAGATTTAAATTTTGATGGTGACTTGAGGTTGATGACTGGATTGGTCCATTTTGCTACAAAGTTTGTGGATAACAGATAGACAATGAGTGCTGTTAAACCAATCAAGTATAGGTAAGTCCACAACGTAACTGGGTCCTGGAAAGGATAAAGTTTAAAGCCTCGAATCAATCCAATCGCAATACCGTGTAACAGATAAATGTACATAGTACGTTGGCCAATATACGTAAACCAATGTAATCCTGAAGGGATTAGGTTCAAGAATGAGAACATCGTGGCACAAATAATGATATAGAGCAATAGACGTTTCAATGGACTATAGACGTCAGGACCATCTAAAGAACTATATGGTGAGCTGCCGAGCAACCAATCAGAATTAATCGGATGAATCATATATACGATATAGAATCCAACTAAAATCAATAATGAAATTGGAATTAACTTCTTATTTCTCAGTAACATCGCTTGATGTTTATTCATTAAGAACCCTAGATAGAAAATAGGGAAGAACACAATCGTTCTTGAATAACTCATATAGCCGTCGATATCAGAAGAGAATCCTGCCAATAAAGACACTATTACAGCAATCGGTAATACGTAATAAGCTTTATAGTTCTTTACAATCACTAAGACAACATGAAAGATAAAGAGCGTAATTAAGAACCATAACGCAAAGACAGGATCAAATGGATCCAACTGCAAGTGACTGCTTTTACCTGTCAGATAATAATAGATTGAGAAGAAACTAAAGAACACAAAATAAGGTACTAATAGTTTTTTCGCAACTTTTTCTAAATGATCCGGCTTACCGATATTTTTCGCAAAGTAACCACTTATAAATAGGAAAGAGGGCATATGGAAACTGTATATTAATAAATACAGTGCACCCATGTGCTTATGTCCTTCTACATAAGGGTTTAATAAATGTCCGAATACCACTAAATAAATTAAAAAGGCACGGGCATTATCAAAATAATAATCTCTATGGGATAGTGATTTATGCATATGTAAACTCCTTTTGAGATTTTAGATAATCTTAACGTATTATACATACCAACTTAAATGCAAGATAAACAACTTTTGCAAGTTAATGTTGTGTATTTTCCGCAAAAAACTTATAATATGTATATTAAAACTAGCGGGGTATAACATCTATGTTTAAACAACTTGAACAACAAATAACACTGACACACAATGATTTGATTATCGTAAATAAACGTTTTGGGCAACGCGCTAATTTAACAACTGAACAAATTGAACTTTTACGAATTTTGAATGAGCATCATAGTTTATCACAATATGATTTAACAATGAAAATCGGAAAGGAACAATCTATTGTTTCAAGATGGATTAAAAAACTCGTCAATTTAGGTTATGTGATCAGTATTCAATCGAACCATGATTTACGTTGTAAAGTATTAAGTGTCACGCCGAAATCCGAAGAATTAATCAATCAAATTAATGACGCTCGCCGAGAATGGTTACAAAAACACTGTGAAGAGTTATCCGCTGAAGATGTGGAAACACTATATAACTTACTAGCAAAATTAAATAAAAAAACCTTTTACATTTAAAAAGAATGCGGTATACAGAACTTGTATACCGTATTTTAATGAATAAGGACCTGCAGCATTTTATTATTACGCTGCAGGTCCTTTTCAAATATCAAAATGATAATTGGGATTAAACGCGATAAATATCTGTATCGAAGTATTTACCAGTTTCACCGATTTTATCATACATTTGTTTCATTCTTGTCGCATTGTGGCTTGCCCAGTTGATATCAGTCGCATATTGATGCATAGCTGGTTCGCTTGGGTTCCAACGCATGCGGTAAAGTGTGTTTTGACCTCTATCTAAGTAGTCGCTTGTGATGAACTTAGCTCCGCCGATAATCGCTTTTTCTACAGTATCCCAGCCGTAGTGTGCTGCTGTTTTGAAGCCGCCACGTACTGCATCTGTGTCAATTGCACCGATACCGAACATATTGTAGTATTTTTTAGGTTCGTTTGTCACAACTTTGTTGGCGCTGTTGACATAACCGCCATTAGCTAAAGCAGATGTACCGTTACCAGTTTCAAGTAAGGCATGTGAGATTAAATAGATTTCGTTAATGTCATATGTTTTAGCTGCTTGTGTGAAAGCTGCACCTTGTCCTTCTAAAATACCTTTACCTTCAAGTAATTTATTTACACTGCTTGCTGAAAGGGCTTGTGCTTTGTCTAAACGTAAGAATTGATATTTTTGTGTCGCATCTTCTGTGATAGTTCTAGGGTCCATCGCAGTTCTTACTTCATCTTCTGATGCATCATCCCATTGACCAGGCACGTGTTGAACTTTAGGTGACCAAGGTAAGTTCATTTGTTTTGCGACTGCTTGATCAAATGAGTAGTCAGAAACATTTGTACGTGTCAATGTATTACGAACATCTGCAGCTTTAACCCAAGCTGTTTGTCCGTTAGCTAAGACACCATGATACCAAGTCACACCATTAACTACTTGTCTTTCGAAAACTGTAATGATGTTACCGAATTGGTCTTTTAATGAACCTAATACTTGGCCATTTGGCGTTTTGTAGTAATAACCTTTATTGCTTGTCACGATATAGTCGTGGTTGTATTTCACAGCTGGTTGTTGTTTTTGTGCTGAAGTTGTCGCAGCTTTAGCTGTTGTTTTAGGTGTTAATGTTTTTTCAGCGACCCAACCAGTTTTACCATTTACAGTACCGTATACATAAGGTGTTTTGTTGACTAAAGTACGTTTAATTGCTTTGAATGTACCATTTTGTTTTGTTAATGGATCAATTAATTGTTTTGCTGTACCCCAAGGTGTTGTGTACAGACCATTTGATTTTGTATTAACGCTGTATTGTTGAGATGTAGGTGTTACAAGACCTTTATCCGCAACTCTTACATCTTTTGCGTTAACCCAACCAAGTGGCGTAGTTAAACCGATATTTTGTAATAGGTAGTATAATGTACCGTCTTGGTTACGTTCTCTAGTGATGTTGTAAGTGTAACCTAAGAATTTCGCAGCTTTCGCACCTTTTTTATCATAAACACTTGCACGTAAACCGTAGTTATCAGATACATATTGACCTAATTTGTTTACTGTAATTGTTTTGTTTAATGGTGCTTTAGTTGTTTGTGTTGCAGCTTTTGTTGTTGCTGGTTTTGAAACTGCTTTAGTTGTTGTAGCTGCTTTTGCAGTAGGTTGAACTTTTTGAGCAGTTGTTTTCGCAACAGATTTTACTGTATTAACAACTTTCTTAGCTGCAGGTTTAACCGCTGTTTTAGTAGTTTTAACTGCAGTAGTTGGTTTAGTTGCTGGTTTAACAACTTTTTTAGTTGTTGTAGTTGCAGGTTTCACTGCTGTTTTAGTTGTTGTTTTCGCAACAGGTTTAGCAGTAGGTTTAACTGCAGTTTTAGTTGTCGTTTTTGCGACAGGTTTTGTCGCTGGTTTCACAGCTTTTTTAGTCGTTGTTGTTTTAGAAGGTGTTGTAGTACTTACACCTTTTACTTGTGTTGTTGGTTTGTTGACTGTTGTTTTAGGTGCAGTGTAGTTAGATAATTTAGCGATATCTACCCAACCAGATTTACCGTTTACTGTACCGTATACAAATTGAGTAGGGCTGACTTCTGTTTGTTTAGAAGCTTTAAATGCTTGTGCACCTGTACCTGAAACAGTTGCGACAGCTTGTTTATCAGTACCCCAAGGTGTGCTGTATAATTTAGTGCCTGATTGAACACCATAAGTTTTAGTATTAGTTGTAACAGGGTGGCCGACTTTGTATGTGATGTCGCCAGTTTGTACCCAACCATAATTTGTACCTTTATTATAATCACTGATTAAGTAGAATGATTTGTCACCTAATAACGCTTTTTTAGTTAAGCGGTATGTTTGGTTATTTAAGTTTGAGTTTTGAACACCAGCTTTATCATAAACTGTTTTATATAAACCGTTGTTAGTGTTGTTGAGACGACCTAGTGAATCTACTGGAATTAATTTTAATTGAGATGTATTTGTGCTAGGTTTAGTTGTCGGTTTAGTTGTTGGTTTAGTAGGTTGAGTCGGTTGTGTTGTTGTATTTGATGCAGTACCCCAAGGTGCCACAACGCCTTCTTTGATTAAATATTTTTCATTGATTAAATCATAAAGCGCATCATAGTTATAGCCGCGTGATTGTAAGTAACCATGTGGATCGACATGGTCTGTACCACCTAAGAAGTTTGAAACTGCACGGTGAGTCCATACTGTACCACGACCATCATATTCAGCACTATCTGGTTTTAAACCATAATATTGTAAGTTTGTTGCCGCATAGTCAGCGATATTGTTCATTTGACGCGCAAACGAATCTTTATCATGTGTATGCACAAGTTCCATGTGAATGTAACGTTCGTTGGCTACTGGACCAGCACCCCATGCAAGGTAGTCTGTGTTCGCTGTTTCAACGATACGATTACCATCTACGAAACCATGAACAAAGGCATTTTGCCAGTTGTTTTTCATATAAGCAACTTCGTTATTCAATGTTGAATTTTCATTCGCTGTATCATGGATTACGATACCTTCAGGTTTACCATAACGATAATTATATTTAGGAATGTATGAAGAATAATCTTGCTCATACGTTGGTACTTTGTAATTTTGTTGACGAATGTAATCATTGATTGATGATTTCACTGTTGGTTTATATTTTGGTAGTGATGGTTTAGGTGCACTATAAGTTGTTTGTGCAGGTTGCGCAGAACGTGTTGCAGTTTGTGTAGTTTGTGCTGAACGCGTTGCTGTTTGCGTAGGTTGTTGTACTGAACGTGCTGCAGTTTGTGTTGGTTGTTGTACTGAACGGAAAGTCGTTACAGGTTCAGTTGAACGTGCTGCATATGTTGTTGCTTTAGGTTGCTCAACTTTTTGAGGTGTTGTTTGATTTACTGATGTTTGTGCTTCAGGTTGAGAAGCTTTGTTTTGTTCAGATACAACTTGTTTTTGAACAGCTTGTTGTGCTTCTTGAGTTTGTTGTTTATTTGCTTGTTCTTGTTGTTGAGCAGCTTGAGCTTGTTGTTCAGCTAATTTTTGTTGTTCTGTTACCTGCGCATTTTGAGCCTGTGTATTTGTTTGTTCTGTATCTTGTTGTGTAACATTAGCAGGTTGATCAGTTGTATTGTTTTGAGCATCTGCAGTTGGTTGTGCATTTGCTTCATTACTTGGTTCTGCTTGATTATTTAATTGATCAAGTTTAGAATCGTAACTCAAATTCTCATCATTTTCTTTTGGCTGTATTTGTGTAGGGTCTTTGTATTGTTGTGTACCAGCAATAGTTTTAGCTGTATCCTGAGTTGCTTGTTGATTTTGAGCCGTTTGATTACCTGTCGGCTGTTGATTCTGGTTTACATTGCTTGTAGTATTTGTAGGTTCTGAAGTTTCTGAATTACTTTGCGCATATGCTTGGTGCGTTGTAATAGCAGATCCTGCGATTGTTAATGCAATGATTGCTGGGGTTTTGTAATGAAACTTTTTAGACATAAAATGATACTCCTTTTAACAATATATTATTTTGAATATATTACAGTCTGTAGATAAACGTCTGGATTGGTAATTCTGAATTTCCTAGATGTTTGATTCTTAACGTCAGTGAAGTTCAAATCTGTGGGTGACGTTAGAAAATAGATGACTTGATGATGTTATTAACACATTGGTAGTTGTTGAAACGCATTATTAACATTTATCCAGGTCATATCATTTCTACACACAAAGCTACTAGCAGACTGAATGAATATGACACTATGTCAAAACTATGTAATATATCATTTTCATATATTATAATACGACTAAAGTAGGATAGAGAGGTTTTTAATCGATTTGTAATCAAACCTTAATGTGAGTACTCAATTGTTTATAAAGTAAATAGTTACTAAAGGTTACATTAATATATCTTTTAATCTATAAAAATTGTAAATTTCATAGAAATTATAACGCTTTCGACATTGTTATATGTTCGATATTTTCCTCTAGAAATACGTCGCCCTCGGCTTTATAACCTAGTGATTCATAAAAAGCTTGTGCTTGAATTTGACCATTTAAAACTGCTTTTGAAAATCCATCGTTTTTCGCAATTGTTTCAATATATTTCATTAAATCGCGACCAATCCCTTGTTTTCTGTAATCTTTCAAAACTGCAACACGTTCCATTTTTGCAACACCATTGTAATCTCTGTAACGTGCTGTCGCAATAGGGCGTTGGTTATCATCATATCCGATAATATGTTTAGAGACATCTTCGAATTCATCCAATTCATTTTCTAAAGGCACATTTTGTTCATGCACAAAGACTTCGATTCTTACATCAAACACATCTTGCATTTCCTTTTTGCTTTTTGCGATTTTAAACATATTCATCATCCTCATATTTATTTTTTAGATACGATATAAGCGTACAAAAAAATCGTTACAGATGCATGCATTCATGCGCTGTAACGATTAATTAATTATTGGGCATATTTACGCACAATGGCTGTATATTGCCAGAATATACGCATTTGCGCAATATTCCAGTTATTCATACCCATTGTGAAACCTGATGGTTTAAAAATATTAACGTCAGTCACTTCAAGAGCTGCCGCAATTAAATATTGAATTGGAACACTGATGCTTTTCATGGTTTCAGTAATTCCATTTTGATCATAAACCCAAGAGAAGGGTAGTTCAGATTCGAATACGTCTACACGATCAAAGATTTCAGGCAGGGCAACGATATAACAAGCACCATCAATAAATGGATTTTCAACACTATCTTTATAGTAAAGCAGTAACGCTTCATAATTCTCTCTATGCGCATGGTTCACATAGAAGAATTCATTTCTGAAATGTGCCATATCTTTACTGTGGATGATTTGTTGCTCTAAAATACCGAACATTCCATTGATATTATTTAATTTCTCATAGGTTTTACGTGGCATACGTTATCGCTCCTCTTTCTAATAAAAGTCTTGACCAGAAGGCGCTTGTTGCTGCGCTGGGTTATTATTCATATTCGGATTTTGTTGATTACCTGGGTTCTGATTTTGATTAAAGCCGTTATTTGGATTTTGTTGGTTATTCCACTGTTCATTACCCGAATTATCGTATTGTTGATTATTATTTAATTGTTCATCTTGAGATTGGTCATCAGATTCTTCATCTTCAGTCGTATCTTTTTGATTTTCTCTTAATAAACTGTCATCAATTGGTGTTAATGGTATTAACTCACCATATTGTTTGATAACGCGTTCGTTTAAGAATTCATCTTTTTCTTTGATTTTAGATAGACCTAAATCCGAACGTAGTAAGTTCGCATATTTCTTGATGCTTTTGATATCTGGATTGTAATAATAGATACCATTAAGTAATTCGTTATCTCCTTCGATTTGGGCTGTTTTAATATCTAAATCAGCTGGAAGGTAAGTCGTAAGTAATTTTTGGATATCTTTGTTTGAAAGGTTATGTTTTGAGTTTTTACCTACAATTTTAATTAAGTTATCAAGTTTGTTTACTTTATCTAATTTTTGCGCTTTTGTTGCGAGGATTTTAATTAAATCCATTTGACGTTGTCCTCGTTTTAAATCGGAATCATGATATCTTGTTCTAGCTACAGCTAATGCTTGATCGCCATTTAATTTATGATAGCCTTTTTTGACTTTAATACGACCATCATCGCCTGTATTCGGCTCATTTAAATTGTATGGCACATCATAATAAATACCGCCAAGTTCATCAACAGCTTGTACGAAAGCGTCCATATCAATACGTACATAGTAATCGACTGGTACATTTAATGTAGCTTCTACTGCATCCATTGAAGCATTCGGTCCACCAAATGCATGCGCATGTGTGATTTTATCAAAGTAACCGACTTTAGGAATATAACTGATAGTGTCTCGTGGAATACTTAACATTCTGACCTGTTTCTTATCAGGATTGAATGTTGAAAGAATCATTGCGTCTGTGCGTGACTTCTCAGTGGCTTGACCGCCTTCTCGTCTGCCTTTGTTATCATCTATTCCTAAAAAAAGTATAGAAATCGGCTCCTTTGCAGGATTGACTTTACCATCACGTAAATTCGATACTCTATTGGAATTATCGCTGAACGATGAATCGATTGCGCTTCTAGAAGTTTTATATAACATCACTGCGAAAATAATAGGAATAATGACCAGGACGAGTGAAAGAAGTATTAAAAAATACTTGAAAATTTTATTCATTAGTCTTGCTCCCGGTTTCAATTTTAAGATGTAGCAATCCTATAAATAGGCAGCTAATGCACCGCTCATGGATTGCCGATAATTTTGCTCATTATAACCATATATTTTAATACTAATATGGCTAAATTACAAACTTTGTATCCCACTTATTATTTCACAAAACAGCAGATTACTAAAGATAAATCAGAAAAACTTCTAATAAATTACATCACTCGTTTGACTGTGCTGAATGATGATTAACGATTATTAAAGCAATCACTACAAATAAACCGCCGATTACTAAGCTGAAAGTAAATTTCTCATGTAACCAAATAATAGAGAAAATTGTTGAAGAAACTGGGACTAAAAATAAGAAGCTGCTTGCGACTGTAGCTCCACCGATACGAAGACTTAAAAACCACAAGCCGAACGATCCGATAGATGCTGGGATAATAAGCCATATTAAATTAAACCAGCCAAAAAAGCTTAAGTCGAAAATATGGTAATGTTCATTGGAAACAGCAGAAATAATCAACATGATAAACCCGCCGATAAATAGTTGCCAACCTGTGAGGACCCATGGCCCTTTATCGAAAGCAACCATTTTAGTGACTACTGTATTGACAGCCCAACATAAAGATCCCAAGAGTGCATAAAATGCACCGATACCTAAAGTTGATTTATCTAACCCTAAACAGATTACTACACCTGTAATACCTAGAAATAACGCTAATACTTTTAATTTTGTCAATTTATCATTTAATAGAAAATGGGCTAAAAAAGCTAACCATAAAGGGTTTGTAAATAAAATGATAGATGACATTGAAGATGACAATCCTTTAGCCATTGATAAATTTAAAAAGCCCATTGTACCAGCTGTTTGCAGTAAGCCAATAACAATGACAAGGATTATTCCTTTAGTAATGTTTTGATTAGAAGCGGGCACGAGCGGGCGCCAACCACGTAAAACAAGGGTGATTAATAACATAAGTAGACCTGCGATTAAAAAACGCCATCCGCCAATATAAAATGGAGGTGTACAATCAACGGATATTAAATATTTTCCTGTAGGAAACGAAGAACCCATAAAAATTGTTGTGAAAATTATACTGAAAAGAAACGTATGTTTAGAACTTAGCTTTTCCATGGTATATCTCCTCACTTTCATTTAAAAAAATTAGAAAAAATTATACAATAATTGTAAGTATAAATCTCTATTAGGGATATTGTTTATCTCTAATGTATAAATTAAAACTTTAAGGATGGTGTGTCAATATGAAATTATCATCAGGATGGGAACAATCTATCTATGTTTTACTTATATTAAATGAATTACCTGACGGAAAAAGTATCAATTCACTTGCTTTAAGCGAACGATTAAATACTTCACATTCATATTTAAAGAAAATTATTAAGTTACTCGTAAATGAAGGACTTATTATTTCAACGCCAGGTAAAAATGGTGGATTTTCATTAGAAAAACCTCTAGAAGAAATTACATTTTATGATGTGTTCATGGCAGTAGAAGGCAGAGGAAAAATATTCGCGAGCCAACACTTGTTACGTAATTTTTTAGGTGAAAATGAAGGTGAAAAAGCACAAAAATGTGCGGTAACTGAATCATTAACAATTATTGAAGAAACTTTAATAAATACTTTAACTAGTATTACACTTGAAAATGTATCAAAAGATATAAAAAACCATTATGATTTAACAGAACTTCAGTCTTGGGTCAGTGAGAATATTTAGTCCAGAGATGTATGTCAATCTGAAAAACATAAGTTATAATAAAACTATTGAAGTGAAGTAATATTATCTATTATTGAGGACTATTGACTTATAGTAGATTTAAATCATAGAGAGGAGCATAAGTAAGTATGAAATTGAATTGGGAAAATAAGATAGATGAAAGTTTAGTTTCAGCGTTTTATAAAGATCAAACTGAAAATATTAAAAATGAAGGATTTGAAGATACACTCGCTTTTGGTACAGCAGGTATCAGAGGGTTAATCGGTTTAGGACCTGGCCGTTTAAATGCCTTTACAGTGCGTAAAGTTGCGGTAGGTTTAGCTAAATATTTAAGTGAACATAAACCTGAATCATTAGTCGTGATTCATTTTGATACACGTTTCTTATCAGAAGAATTCGCACATGAAATCGCAGCAGTACTAGCACAATATGAAGTGAAAGCTGTAGTAGGCAAACGTTATAATTCTACACCTGAATTATCATTTGCGGTACGTTATTTAGAAGCAGACGCTGGCGTTATGATTACAGCGAGTCATAATCCTAAAGAATATAATGGAATTAAAATTTATGGTGCAGACGGCGGTCAATTATTGCCTCAACCTTCTGAGATGTTAAGTAGTTATATTAATCAAATTGAAGATCCATTAGACATTGAAGGCGGAGATTTTGAAGAAGGACTAAACAATGGCTTCATTACATACTTATCAGAGGATGTTACAGAAGCTTATAAAGCAGA
This sequence comes from Staphylococcus sp. HMSC65H10, assembly GCF_001839185.1. Taxonomy (NCBI): domain Bacteria; kingdom Bacillati; phylum Bacillota; class Bacilli; order Caryophanales; family Staphylococcaceae; genus Staphylococcus; species Staphylococcus sp. HMSC65H10. The sequence goes on from NZ_KV840307.1 coordinate 53,262, forward strand.
AGTAATTAAATTAGTTGATTCAATTCCAACGCAGACTGAAAAAATTGCGTTAACAAGTTTACATGGTACAAGTCTACCAATTCTATCCGAAATCTTTGAAAAATTAAATTACAGCAATTATGTCATCGAAAAAGAACAATCACAACCTGACGGCAGCTTCCCGACAGTTGCTTATGCGAACCCAGAAGAAGAACAAGCCTTTACGTATAGTTTACGCTTAGCGGATCAAGAAGATGCCCAATTGATTTTAGCAACGGATCCTGATGCTGACCGTTTCGGCATAATCGAACGCTACAAAGATGGCACACACCGTTACTTCAACGGCAATGAAATCGGCTTAATCTTATTAAAATTACGTTATGACCAATTAAAAGCAGAAGGTACAAACCAACCGTTATACATGGTGAAATCTATCGTCAGCAGTGCAGCCAGTGATCGCTTAGCACAAGCATTAGATTTAGAAAGTAATACAGTTTTAACAGGATTCAAATTTATTTCTGAAATTCTTCAAAACAAACAAGATACTGATGAACAATTGGTATTAGGTTATGAAGAAAGCCATGGTTATCTAGCAGCACCATTCTCAAGAGACAAAGATGCGATTCAAATGATTCCATTAGTGGTTAAATACAAAAATGAATTAGCCCAACAAGGTAAAACGTTTAAAGATGTCTTAGATGAAGTTTATGCTTTGACAGGTATCTTCAAAGACAAAACGATTTCACCTAAATTTGAAGGTGCTTCAGGCAGACAAAAAATAAATGATTTACTTGAAAGTTTCAGAAAAGAACAACCAGATACATTACTTGGACTAAAAGTGAAACAAATTGAAGATTATCAAACGAAGACCATTACAGACTTAGTCAATCATCAAACAGTGGAAACAACATTACCACAAAGCAACTTAATCCGCTTCATTTTAGATGAAGGCTTTATCGCGTTAAGACCTTCAGGTACAGAACCTAAAATCAAAGTGTACTTCTCATTAAATGTTGAAGATTTAGAAGTTGTTGTTACACAATTTGAACAAACGTATTTGGATTAATAAAAATGAATTAAACTAACAAGAAAGACATATCGATAAAAGAGGAAATGAATGAATAGAAGAATAAAGAACGGCATTATCTTTGTCGTTGTAGTTACGTTGTTGGTTGGTGTATTTTCGGTTTATTTAAATTGGAAACATCATCAAAGCTATAGTCAGCATCAACTACCGAAAATAAGTGGAAACGCACAGTCAAAAGAAAAAGCAAATTACTATACTGTAATGAAAGATAATGCAGTAGACCCTAAAATTGATGCATATTTAAAAGGAAAAGGTTTTAACGGTACAATTACGATTTTTCATAAGGGTCAGTTAATTATGGACAAAGCGTATGGCTATCAAAATTTTGAAGAGAATAAGAAAAATACACCGAACTCTATGTATTTGATCGGTTCTTCTCAAAAGTTCACAACAGGCTTATTATTGAAACAATTAGAAAGTGAAGGCAAAATAAATATTAATGACCGATTGGATAAATATTTGCCGTGGTTTAAAACAGAGCAACCCCTTTATTTGAAGGATTTAATGCTGCATCGAAGCGGTTTAAAGAAATTTACAGGCAGCAATACAGCACACAGTAATGAAGATGTTGCGAAAGAGTTACAGCGTGCAGGCATTCAACCGGGTAAATATCATAAACATCAATATAATGATGGGAACTACATTATATTGTCTGATGTTATCCAAAAAGTGACACACAAGTCATTTGATCAATACTTTGATGAAAAATTAAAAAATCCGAACCAATTATATAGAACAGCTTTCTATAATGAAACACAATATCAACCGTTTATGGCACAAGGTTACAATGCTGAAAAACAACCGATGACTTTAAAATTTATGGACCATTACTACGGTGCAGGTAATTTGTTTATGTCAACGCGAGATATGGCAAAGCTGATCGCAAACTTGCAAGAAAATAAAATCTTATCTCCAAAAGATACGGAAGGGTTGTTATACGAATTACACACACCAACCTATAATGAACCTTATCGTTACGGCTTTTATAGTTATGATAATGGTAGTCGTGTCAACGGTATGTTTTTCGGTCATCAAATGACCAGCTATTTTAACAAAGATTATATCGTGGTAATGGGAACGAACTATCAATATCCGAAATACGTTAATGAACACTATATGAAAGATATTTTTGTGAAACAATTACATCAGCCAGATCCAACTAAAAAAAAGCAGAGTCATTTGATTTAAACCGTTTTTTAATATCAAAACAAAAACGATATCAAATCAACTAACGTATCATTTCAAGACGTGACATCAAGTGAAGAGGACAACAATGAAGAGAAAACTAATAAAGATAATGATATTTATACTAATGGTCGCACTTATAGTCGGTGTGATAACCTATTATTTAAATTGGAAACATTTTCAACAATACGGACATCATCATAACTTTTTGAAAACTAAAGATAATCATCCATCAGTTCAAGTTGGAAGTTATAAAACTGTAATGAATGAAAAGAATGTGCGCTATACAGCCATTGATGAATATTTGAAAAAACAAAAGTTCAATGGTGATATTGCGATATATTACCAAGGTAAACTCGTGATGGATAAAGGATATGGTTATCAAGACTTTATCAATCGTAAAAAGACGAATCCTAATTCAATGTATTTGATTGGGTCAGCGCAAAAGTTTATGACAGGTATGATGCTTAAAAAGTTAGAAACAGAAGGTAAACTCAACATCAACGATGAAGTGACAAAATATCTACCTTGGTTTCAAACCAATGAACCTTTGATTCTGCGTGATTTTATGCTGCATCAAAGCGGTATACAAATGTTTCGCCCGAAAACGAATATCCATAGTATAGATGGAGCAGTTCATATGTTGCAGGAACAAGGGTTGCAGCCGGATATGTTTAGAAAGCATCAATATAATGATGCGAATTATATTGTGTTAGCGCGGGTGATTGAAGCGGTCACTAAGATGTCATATGCAGATTATTTCAATCAAAACTTTGTGCAACCATATGAATTGAACCAAACAGCCTTTTACAATAACACTGCTTATAAACCTTATATGGCTAAAGGCTATAATGAATTGAAAATACCAGAGTTTCCTGCATACATGGATCAATATTATGGGGCAGGTAATTTGTATATGGCACCTAGAGACATGGGGAAATTTGTCTTAGCATTACAAAATCAGAAGATGTTTAATGCTCATACTACAAATCAACTCTTACATGAATTGAACACCAAAGAGTTTCCACATGCATATCGTTATGGCTTTTACAGTTTTGGTCAGAGTGCGCGCGCGAATGGTATCTTTTATGGGCAACAATTTACTTGCTACTTCAATAAGGATTATATATTAGTGATGGGCACTAACTATCAAAAACCAGTTGGTAAGAATGAAACATTAATGAAAAAGATTTTTATGGATTATCTGAAACAACCAGATCCTACTAAAAAAGCAAAACAGTAGAATAAAAAAGTGAAGTAATAGACTGTTTCATCTACAGTGATATGTAGAGCGAGACAGTCTATTTTGTTTGGAAACAATTTCTCAAATAAAGAGAAAACAATATATTTAAATGTATAATAACACAAAATATTGGGAATAATTTAAATAATTCATGGCGTAACGGGTATATAAATACAAGGAGGAATCGATATGCAGAAAAAAATGCTTTCTTTATTAGTCGCTTCCGGTTTAGTACTTGCTGCATGTGGAAAAGGCGGATCAAGCGATGAAAACAAAAATGATTCAGAACAAAAAGCCAATACAGAACAAAAACAAAAAGGTGATACTTCTGGTACAAGCGAGACTGGTAAAAACAGTAACGTTATTAAACTAGGAGATATTAAAACTCAACCTGAAGATGCAGTAAAAACTGCTAAGAAAGAATATGATGGTGAATTAAAAGAAATCTCATTTGAAAAAGAACAAGGCAAATGGGCATATAAAATTGATTTACAAAAACAAGGTGAAGAAGGAGAAGTTATCATCAACAGTAAAGATGGTAAAGTCATGAATAAATCAACTGAAAAAGAAGATGATTATGACAAAGCAAAATCATTCAAATATGAAGACTTCAAACCTTATGATGAAATCATCAAAAAAGCGAAAGACAACTTCAATGGTGATATCCATGAATGGTCATTATCAAGAGATAGTGACGAAGGTAAATTCGTTTACGATGTAGACTTACAAAAAGGCAACTCTAAACAAGAGTTCAGCTTAGATGCGAAAACAGCTAAAATTTTAAAAAATGAAAAAGATGACTAATCTTTAAATACGAAATGGACTACTTAGGTTAATGCCTAGGTAGTCTTTTTTTACGTCAAAATGAAAGGGAATTCATTCAAATCTTTAAAGCGCTGTCAATTTTATGTAGATTATGTAACTTATTTGTCATAAATCGCTTGAAACAACTATAATTTTTAAAATTTGAATTGACTAGTACGAGTTAAAAAGTTACATTATTATTGTGAACAAAAAACGAACAATAACGAACATAAAAAGCTGCGATAATTTTTTATATGTTCATGTTGTATCGTTGGCGTTGATAATTGTAAAATACACATTTTAATTCAACCTAAGGGGGAAACACCATGAGCAACAAAGAAGAAAACATGATGATTGGTTTCACAATCGTTGCGATTGCAGGTGATGCACGTCGAGAAGTAATGGCAGCTTTAGCCGCTGCTAAAGAAAACGATTTTGAACAAGCACGTCAAAACATTGTTGAAGCCAACAACTTTATCACAGAAGCACATAAGGAACAAACGCAAATGTTAGCGAAAGAAGCAGCAGGAGAAGCATCTGATATTAGTTTTATCATGGTTCACGGTCAAGACCATTTGATGACTACAATGGCTTTGAGAGACGCAGCAAACTACATGATTGACTTATATGAACAACTCCGTGATTTAAAACACTAATAAGCAGGTGACAGCATGAATAAAATTATTAAAATGATTGAAAAAATGAAACCTTTCTTTGAAAAGATTGCATCTAACCCGTATTTAACTGCAATCCGTGATGGTTTCGTAGCTTTAATGCCAGTCGTTTTATTCTCATCTTTATTTATCTTGGTAGCTTATGTACCAAACGTATGGGGATTCCACTGGCCTAAAAATATTGAAGACATCATCATGAAAGTTTATAACTTCACGATGGGTATGTTAGCCGTCTTCATGGCAGGTACTGTAACTAAATCACTTACCGACAACAGAAACTTGAAATTACCTAAAACGAACCAAATCAACGTAATTTCAACTTTCGTAGCTGCTGAAGCTTCGTTATTAATCTTAGCAGTTAAACCAATCAAAGATGGTATCAGCATTGAATTATTAGGTACTAAAGGATTAATCGCAGCATTCTTAGTCGCATTCATCGTGCCGAACATCTATAAATTCTGTATTGGTAGAAACATCACAATCAAAAAGCTAATACCACACACTACAA
>NZ_KV840308.1:0-6442 GCF_001839185.1 Staphylococcus sp. HMSC65H10
TATAATCAAAAGATATTCTCTGTATCAGCTTTATCAATTATTCGAGTAACTGTTCTACAATTTCATTAACAATTAATGTTGTATCATTTTTAAGGGAGGTAAAGTCAGTCGTTAATGGTGATGATAGTTGAGACATGTTATATATTTTATACATAAAATTCCTTCAATGATTGGGTTTTTGGTTATTCTCTAATATACGTGAGGACTTTATTTTTTGAAATAGTATGAGTATTTTATATAAAAACCCAAGGAAAATCATTAAAGATTCTCCTTGGGTTTTTTTGAGGTTGGATTTATGTTCCAGCCCCTTATCGTTCTTTTTAAATGATGAATTTAAATGATAATAGTATAGCAAAAATAACAAGAGAAAGAATGAAGTTGTCTCTTTTCTTTTCTAAGAGATATGAAGTAGTAATAGTTAACAAACCTAACATGACAAGAATATGATCGACTGAGTTTAAAACTATCATTCCATACGATGCTTGAAGTATATATTGAATGATTAAGATTGAAATACCTGATACTATCAAAAAAACGCTAATAAATTTAAGATATGAAATTGTCTCTTTTTTAATGTTTACCCCTCCTCCCTTTTACTTTCTTCAACTCATAGGTCAAAGTATCCAACAGTTGTTATATCATTAACTCGATTTAGATAAACATAACTATTTTGTTATTCTTTCACTAATAGATTAACTGTTCTAATAATAAAACCATTCAAACTAACACACTTTCTATTTTAGTCCAGATTTGCTTTCGATTGAAATATATATTATTAATCTAAAGTATTCTTTATTTTAATGGAAGCGATTTATGTTCATCCTTGGTAGATTGATTTTTAGCAACATGGGGTTCAATTTTGGAATTAAATTATATTTTAAGTTCTGTTGCCAAAATCAACTTCGAAACAGATAAACGGTATCATATTAGTCAAAAAGAATGGCTGAATTTATGGCAAGATGTAACAGGAATTGATGAAATTACACAAGTACATGTCCAAAAAATTAAACAGAACAACAACAAAGAATTATACGAAATGGCGAAGTATTCTGGTAAAGATAGCGACTACTTAATTAATCAAAAAGTGTTCGATACATTTTATAAATCACTCAAAGGGAAACAGATTCTTGTTTATTCTGGACAGTTTAAAGAGGCAAGAAAGAAATTAAAAAATGGGGATTTAGATTATCTTAAAGAAGTAGATCCGACAGAATATATTTATCAAATTTTTTATCACTGGAACCAAAAAGAATACTTAGCAAGTGAAATTTTTGATTTAACCGAAGAAGAAAAAAGTAAAATTAATCATCAAATGATTGATGAAATTGACGAAGAAATTTGAGTATAAATTTTGATATTTTTTCTAAGACGTTAGCGAAAAAGCTAGCGTTTTTTTATTGAAAAGTGCTAAAAAATATTTGGGGACATTTTGGGTACAAAACAAATTTTAGGCACCTAATGTAAAACGTTGTAATCCTTGAAATGTCTGGCTTCGCCAGACCCACCTTTTTAAAAGGTGGCAAATTCCCCTTATGCTCTTAATTTTTATTTTGGACAAAATCAAGATTTCGGTGTTTTTTTATAGAAATTTATCCTTGAAAGAATTAAAAATCGTCATTGGCTTTGATTAAAATTTGTGATGTAAAATCAAAATATATTTATTTGCCTCTCATTTGCATTTTAAGAGCTGACAGAAATTTCTAGGTAATTAATATACTATAAATTGGATTTAATGCTTTGAAATCCAATTTAAAATTGAAATTAAGATCATTTCATTATTACGAGCAATTTACTTTCAGTATGAAAGCTTTTTGGGTGTCCAATTTGTCTATAGGCACTACATAAAAAGAAACCATAATTAAACAGAGTTTAACTATGATAGTCATGAAAAAAATAGTTGGTGTTTTAAATTTTGAAGTTAATAAAGCAATAACTTCGGATGAAATTTTTATAATATTTATGTAATATTTATGTAATAATTATAGATGAATTATAAATAATTAGAAGGATTTTTTATGAAGAAATTTTCTAAAATTGTTCTAGCTAGTGGTATTGTTTTGGGTTTCTCTGTAACGCCCGAACTATTTAATGCAACGGAAGCACAGGCGCAAGAGTCTATTGAACCTTATTATAATTATGATGGTTATACTGCGTATCAAAGTGGATTTATATTAGACAAAAATTTCAAAGAGTCATTGAAATACGATAATTTTACTATCAACGGCTATCAAATATCAAAGAATTCATCTGTTCACAATCGAATAAATTTATACGATCAAACACTTACTGGTGTATCTGAGAATAAAGCTAATGGTGTTTTCTTCTCTCTCGATGGAAAATCTATTAATAAAAATACTTTATTTCAAAATTATGGTCAACCAAATTATTACTCTCCTACTTCAGCATGGGGTGAAGTATATATGTACAAAATTGGTAATAAAGATGTCAGATTTTATATTCACAATGGCTATGTGAATAAATGTCAAATTACGAGCGAATAAGATATTTTAGGTATAAAACGTGAGGTAAGTTGTAAGTTCGCTTACTTCACGTTTTTTTATTTAAAGTGAATAAAAATAAATAATAGGAAACGCATTTATGCCGAAAAAATTTATTAATCAATGAGGAGCCCCTTAACAACCCCTAAACTTGGAGACGAATGTCGGCCAACGATTCGACAAGTTTAGGGGTTGTTAAGGGGGCAGAGACTCGTTGTCAATAAAGTAATTGGAATAAAATTAACTTAAGTTATAGTGCATTTCCCTCTTCTAACTCTGTGAATATCTCAATGAATACGTCTAAATCTTCTAAACAAACTACTCTTTTTTCTGCTCCTTTTGGAAGTTCCGAATCTTTTAGAGGTTTGCCACATATATGGCAAAATCCTTTTACTTCGTTTATGTCTATCATGTTTTCATCAAAGTATTTTATATATTTTTCTATTTCTTTTTCACTAAAATTACGCATTTTGATACTCCTTTTTAGAAATGTTGTAATGTTTTTTCTTCTTCTGAAATTGTGTAAATATCGCTTTTTTAATTTCGGGTTTTAATAAATATAGTAAATTTAGTTTATAAACAAGTTACTTCTTTTTTTGATACTATAGGTAACTATTATAATGAGAGCTTATACCTATCAAACCGTTGACACAACTGGTTTCAAGCACAAAAAGTTGCTTCTTTAGCATACAATCACATTATTCTTGTGCATTTCAATCTGTAATAAATCTTAGACAAGACGCAAACTGTACCGTAAGACTGACAACCTTTTTATCAGATGTTCTAAAATCAAAGTATGTATCTTCTAAACGATTCATATCCTCTTCATCTATATAGTCTCCCAGATTCAATACTTGTTGGTTGACATGTGCAGTAAAGCGTCTTGTTTCAGGTTGTTCTGCACTATAACCTATAACAAATCTTTTGGGGATTTCTGCTCCTGTAACCCAACTCAAATAACCTACGTCATTCCCCTCATTCATTGACTTCGTAAAAGTAACCTTGACCTCTAAGTTCCTGTTCATTTTTAACACCCACTCATTGTTTTGTATCATTCTGCCAGTTCTCAAGACTACCTAACGTATTAAAGTTGTCATATACACTACAATTACCTTTTAACTTTATAATTTACTTTATTTACTTTCGGACTATTTAATATTATTGTTAATCATAATTTTTATCACGCGTTTAGCTGTTTACTTTTCATTACTGTAAAGAGTTGACCTTCAAAATATTCAGTGCCTTCTTTCTGCTTATTTTCTTTACTCTGGTTATATTCCCAAAAAATCAGGGTTGCTATCAATACTCTTATATAATCACAGCTAAAAAAACAATATTACAGAAACTACCATAAGTACTTTATACATAGCTAAGACCCACTTCCAAATTAAATATCATTATCTTATTATGTATTAACGATGAAGATTCATCTTGACTTGCGAGTATACAAATCAACTTAGATTCACACCCGCTACATTAACTGTAAGGAGCACAAATTCATCCTACTTTCAATCCTTATAAATAGATAGAAGAGATACTATCCGCTTCTATCTATTTATACTATATTTGTTTCTATCGATTTTATTCAAAAGATTGACTTTAAATCATTTTAGAATGTGCAATGATAGTATTGATTACATCAGACTGGATACTCTCATCTAATTCATCTACTACTTTATTATTTCTCGCTTTAATATCTAAAGATTTTATTTGTAGTGAATCAATGATACCTGTTATGCTATTACGTTTTGTTTTAACAACTATATCTGAAGGAAACCTCTTAGTTCTATTAGTTATAGGTAAAGTCCAAACAAAAGGCGATCCTTGATTGACAAAGTTGTTACTTATGATTACATATGGTTGATATTTTTGCTTCTCTTCACCTCGAGTCGTATCTAGATCAATCATTATAATGTCAAATTGTTTTACCATAACTCTTGACCTACTTCATCTCCAAAATTAATTTCTTTTTCATCATAGTGACCGCCATTACGATAAAAATCATGAATTTCATCGATAATTGATTTTTCTCTTTTGGTAAACTTAACTACGCCCTCGTTTATTTCTACATTTAAAGAATCCCCAATGTTTAAACCTGCTTCATGTAAGATGGATTTATTTAAACTGATTGCTTGGCTGTTCCCATTTTTTATAACTTTTGATAATGTTCTCATGTATCATCACTCCCTTTAGTATAAGTGTATCACACGTTATAACGTAGTCATAACATTCGGATATCATTATCACAGCACAACATCTTCATCCTATTGGATGTCATCTGACATATTATGAATTATTTCTTTTACTACTGTAGTATGGTCAAGCTTATTTTTGACTCTAATTTCTCTTTTTATTTTCAAAAATGTTTTTAATTTTTAAGAAAGCCACACTTTGTACAAAAAGTTAAACGTATGGTCCATAACAAAAATGACCAATGAGTCCTTCACTATCAAAGATAGCGAGGACTCATTGGTCATTTTGTGAACCTTGATCATAATGGTACATCTATTTAAATTGTCACTCATCATTGAAAGAATTTTTTACATAAAAAAAGCCCAGTACCTTTCAGGATGAGTTCCCAAAATAACTGGAGCTTACATATGCAAGTTCATTATATATCATCTTCAATATCTAAACAAATATTGTTTTTTAGTCGAAATAATTGTTAGTAGTTCAATAGGTATGATAATGTACCATAAAGATTCTAACTCGTAAATTATCAAAATTTTGGTTCTGTTGCAAATTTAGAAAAGTCAACTGAATATCATTTTAACAATTGATATTATCTTAATTAACCAACATGTGGTTAATATCTTGGGACGGCGAAAATCCATAAATCAAAAGAGACCTGCGGTTCTTTTTACAAATTTCGTAAACACGTTGGGGAAATAAATGTTATAGTTTTGCATTCCTAACTACTATAATGTTATAATTTACTTAACGAAGATTATATGCATATATGCACCAACCCCCTCACTATTTGCGGTAGTGAGGGGGTTTTTGATGCGGCTTAACGTCGCCTTCTATTTATTACGTTTACTACTAAGCCAGTAAGTAAAGTACGCAACTGCACAGCCACTAATGACTGGTGCAATGATGTGAACGAAGATTACATACATATTAAGCACCTCCTTCCGTCGAAAATATCGCCGGAAGTTAAGACGACTACACTATTATACCATCTGTTGTTCTGTTGCAAAGTTGATTTTATAGTGTAATTTTGACAAAAAGAGGCTTCTATATGAATTATTTTAGATATAAACAGTTTAACAATGATATCATCACTATAGCCGTTGGGTTCAAGAATATACTCCAATTTTATATCAAATTTAGAAGAAAAAGTGTAAAAAAATTATTACAAACTGCATATTGATGAGGCATACATCAAAGTAAAAGAAACATGGAGCTATTTAAATCAAGACATTGATACAGATGGTTATACATTAGATATTTGATTACGTATGCAACACGATAATCATTCAGCATATATGTTTATAAAACATCTCGCTAAACAATTTGGTAAACCTCAAATAGTGATTACAAATCAGAAACCTTCAACGAAGGTAGCGATGACTTTGGAAAGCAGTCAAACAAAATACAGAACATCCTAGAAAGTAAGAATTAGACGAGCTAAAAAATCAAAACAAGCTAGTTATACCTTACATCGAGGTAACAAAGAAGTCGAGAAAAAGAAGATACTCAAAAACATCAGAAATGCAACAAAGGATAATATTGAAATTAACGAAAATTACGATGTCTTTTGTACATCATACCTTCTTTGTATATGCAAGTGATCTTCAATTATGAATGCATACAATATACATGCATAATGTATGCAACATCTAAATACGATATTTCAATTATAGGTAGTTATTTTGTACACGATATTCACTTCACTTATATATTAAAAATAATTTTCCTCGATGTATCTTGCAACTGCATTA
>NZ_KV840309.1:0-33026 GCF_001839185.1 Staphylococcus sp. HMSC65H10
ATCAAGTTGTTAATCATGCCGAGCGCACACAAAACAGAGGATTCAAAAGTCAACGGCTTTTGAACCCTCTGTTTTTATTATAATTTTATTAATGGTTTGTATCCTCTTTTTCCATCAGTTGCTCATTAAGGTTATAACTGCCCTTTCAACACAAACTGATAAACTAAGTAGGCAGATATCAAGTAAATCATAGAACCTATCATGAACGCGCGAAACCTGACATTCATCGGCACCCTTCTATTAAAGATAGGTGCAAGTATTAAGTTTCCAACGCCAATAATTAACGGTCCTGCTAAAAAGAATAATAGCAACATGCGTTCACCTGCTCACTTAAAAATATTGTTTCATAATTGTTTCAGCATCTAAATTCATTCCTTCTAAATTTAAATTGCTGAAATCCATCTGTTCAGTCATTTGATTTGTATTTACAATTACTCCAAGTCCCGCACGTTCTGCAGCAGTTGCACCATTGACTGAATCTTCAATAGCTAAACAACTCACCGGATTCATATTCAATTGTTGAACCGCAGTTAAGTATAAGTCTGGTTCAGGTTTGACCGCTTCTACATCTTCTCTTCCGACAATCACTGCAACCCGATTTGTTAATCCTAATGCTTGAAGTGCAGGTTGAATCGCTTCACGACTACTGCTCGTCGCAATCGCAAAAGGAATATGTTTAGCCTCTAAATGTTCCATCAAACGACTGATATTTTCAATCATCGATAGATGTCGACTTTGTTGATGATGATCATCATACAATGCCTTAGTTGCTTCTTCTCCTATTTGTGATTCTATATATTGATGCAATCCTTTGGCTGCACCGCCGATGGATTGACGATAAAAATCTACTGAAATTGGATTTTTTTGATGTGCAGTTAAATGTTGATTGATCACATCAAACAAATGTTGTTCCGTATCAATAATCGTACCATCAAAATCAAATACGACTGCTCTATATCGCATGATGTATTCACTCTCTTTCTTTCCTATGTATTACACTCATTATATTGAAAAAATGACAAAATTAACAATTATCTTCATTTCGTCCAAAAGTCCTAGTGAAAAAGTTTTTAAAGCGTGATACAATTTACAATGAATTTGAACAACACGCAATCCATCCATCTTATGCCACTCAAATATAAATTATACTTCTGGAGGAATTGTCTATGTTTATAGATAAATATGACACTTTTATTATTAATATAGGGCATCTATCAACATGGCTTAAGCGAAGACAATTATTAAAATTATGCAGACAACTTCAAAGCAGTCACGCTGTTCAAGCAGAATTCACTCGAATTAAACAACAGCCTGTTTTAAAAGTCCGTATTCCAAAATGCAACCTGCCTTACTTCATCAGTTTCTTAAGTTATCACAACTACCCTATCTACCAGATTTTACCTTTTGCAGACAAAGACTTCGTCTATCAATTTGCGCCGAATATTCAAGCTTCTATGCATTTCAAACTTAAAATTGACGGTTTACAAGATATGTTTGTCAAAGATAAAATCATTGATATTATGCAGTTTCTTAAACATCAAGAAGACATTAAATATGTACTCACAACGTATCACATTGATATTTCATGTACACCGCACGTATTATCTAAATTGATTCATGCGCTTGCGACACAAAACATCGATGTATTAGGTGCGAACTACAGACCACGCATCGCTCAGCATAAATATTCTACAATCTCATAATTAAGTGTACCGTTCTGACATTCCATGATTGGAGTGTCTTTTTTTATATTAAAACTAAAAAATAAAAATGTTCATTGCTCTTTTGTAAATTTAGTATTAAGATTAAGTTAATTATTTGTAAAGGAGGCGCTTTCTTGTTTAACTTCTTAAAACCGCCAAAGCCGATTGCTCCTCTACCAAAAGAGCAAGTTGATGATACATATAAACAACTACGAATGAAAGTATTCTTAGGTATCTTCATCGGTTATGCGGGTTATTATTTATTACGCAAAAACTTTTCTCTTGCGATGCCTGATTTGATTGAACAGGGGTTCAGTAAAGGTCAATTAGGTATTGCGCTATCAGCCGTTTCAATCGCATATGGTTTTAGTAAATTTGTGATGGGAACTGTCAGTGACCGAAGCAACGCACGCATGTTCTTAACACTAGGATTGATTTTGACTGCAATTGTCAATCTGTTGCTTGGTTTTGTTCCATTCTTTACTTCAAGCATTTTAATCATGTTTATTATGCTGTTCTTAAACGGCTGGTTCCAAGGTATGGGGTGGCCACCTTCAGGACGTGTTCTCGTCCATTGGTTCAGTGTGAGTGAACGAGGCAGTAAAACAGCCATTTGGAACGTCGCACATAATGTCGGTGGCGGCTTAATGGCACCGATTGCGACTTGGGGCATTTCTATGACTGCCTTGTATAACTTCGGTTATTTAAAAGGATTTGAGGGTGTCTTCATTTATCCTGCATTACTTGCGATTATCATTGCGATCATCTCTTATATCTTAATTAGAGATACTCCACAATCACAAGGTTTACCACCGATTGAAGCCTATCGTAATGATTATCCGACCGCTTCAAGAACAACACTTGAAACAGAATTAACTACCAAAGAAATCTTGTTCAAATATGTGTTGAATAACAAATGGGTATGGGCAATCGCTTTCGCAAATATCTTCGTCTACTTCGTTCGTTATGGTGTACTTGACTGGGCACCAGTCTATTTAAGCGAAGAGAAACATTTCGATATGAAATCCTCTGGATGGGCTTACTTCCTTTACGAGTGGGCTGGGATTCCTGGAACATTACTGTGTGGTTGGATCTCAGATAAACTCTTCAAAGGACGTCGTGGTCCAGCAGGTTTCTTCTTTATGTTAGGTGTAACTATTTTCGTCTTAATCTACTGGTTAAACCCTCCAGGTAATCCATTAGTAGATAACTTAGCACTCGTTGCGATTGGTTTCTTAATCTATGGACCAGTGATGTTAATAGGCTTGCAAGCATTAGATTATGTACCTAAGAAAGCAGCAGGAACAGCTGCCGGGTTAACAGGTTTATTCGGTTACCTATTTGGTGCAGTCATGGCTAACATCGTACTTGGTTTCGTGGTTGATCAATTTGGTTGGGATGCAGGTTTCATCTTATTAACAGTGATTAGTATTCTAGCTATGTTAAGCTTTATTCTGACTTGGAATAAACGTGGTCAAGAAACTGTCTAATTGTTGAAAATTTAATATATAAAATAAAACAAGCGACATACGCTGCTTTCTAGCATTGTGTGTCGCTTGTTTTGATTAAAATTCTTCTTTGTCTTCTTGCATTTCTCTTAAAATGTCTTGAAGCTTAATGAACATATTTTCAAAGCCGTGTGCCGTCGCATCATGATATTCTTTCTTCTGCTGTTTGTATTCCAAAGTTGTCCAACGTCTTTCTTTCGGAACAACAGCAGTATAACGGAAGTTCATTTGTGTCATGTCTGAACCTGGTTCACGTTCAAAAATTTCTACTTCAATCGTATCTTCTTTGTCGCTCAGTTCAGGCATACCGATTGTCATCACAATTCGGTTAGGTGCTTCTAGTTCTTGGAAGACCCCTGTTACTCTGTTCTTTTTACCGTTACGTTCATCAACAATTTCATAACGTCTACCTTCTTCTGGAATCAAGTCAATCGATTGATTTGAACGGTTAGAAGTCATGAACCAACGTCTCATGATATCCGCATCTGTCCAAGCTTGATAAATCAATTCGGGCGGGATGCGCATAAAACGTTCCAATGATATGACTACGACGTCATTTTCAATATTATATCTTGCCACTCTGTCGTCACCTACTTTCGCACTCTTTATTATTCTAACGCATTTAGAAGCATAAGCCAAAGTAATCCTACTAGCAAAGCATTTGTCACTATGCCTCTGTGGTTATTTCACAACAAGATTACTTTAACATTTTTCAAGTGAGAAAGTAAAAATTATTTACGCTTTTTGTTTACGTTTATTCAGTTTTGGAAAATTAAAGATGATTGCGGCTAATCCGCTGATTCCTAAAATAATCGGATAAATCGAATAAGGCACTAGCATAAATGGCGAAATACCTGCGACGCCCGCAGCCGCAATGACTTGCGGACTATAAGGTAAAAGGCCTTGGAAACAGCTGCCGAAAATATCTAAAATACTTGCTGATTTTCTTGAGTCGATATCATATTCATCTGCGATATTTTTAGCTAGTGGACCTGCCATTAAAATAGAAATCGTATTATTCGCAGTTGAAATATCTGCGGCACTGACTAAACTTGCGATACCGAACTCTGCACCGCGTCTTGATTTGACCTTGCTGCGAACAAAATTAAGTAGCCATGTGATACCGCCATTATGTTGAATGATGCCGATTAAACCACCGATCATTAATGCGATAATCGCAATATCTTCCATGCCGATCATACCTTCTGAAGCGGCTTTCAAGAATCCGATCCAGTTAAATGAGCCGTCGATTAAACCGATAATACCTGAGAGTACTGTTCCACCTATCAAAACAATAATCACATTCACACCGATCAATGCTAAGATTAAAACTAATAAATATGGAATCACTTTAATAAATTCAAAGCTGTAATCTTTTGTACTGCTGATTGTTGCGCTATGTGTCAAAATACCTAAAATAACCATCGTTAAAATGGCACCTGGCAATACAATTTTAAAGTTTACTTTGAACTTATCACTCATTTTTGTATGTTGTGTACGTACTGCAGAAATTGTCGTATCTGAAATCATAGATAAGTTATCTCCGAACATCGCACCGCCGACGACTGTTGCCATGGCTAGTGCTGCTGAAATATCAGTCGCTTCACTAATCCCAAAGCCGACTGGTGCAATGGCTGCGACTGTACCAACTGATGTCCCCATAGAAATAGAAACGAACATACAAATAATAAACAAACCGATAATCAATAAGTTGCCTGGAATTAAACTTAATCCTAAATTAACGGTAGATTTCACACCGCCCATATCTTCAGTCACTTTTGAAAATGCGCCGGCTAATACGAAAATCAAGACCATCAAAATAATATTAGAATGGCCTGCACCTTTGGTGAAGACTTCAACTTTCTCTGTGAATTTTTCTTTGCGATTCATTATTAATGCGACAATAACCGCAATCGTAATCGCAATATTTAACGGCATCTTCGTAAAGTCGCCAGTAATAATCCCAACTCCTAAAAATAAACCGACAAATAGAATTAAAGGAATCAGCGCGACTGCATTGCCCTTTTGTTTCTGTTCAGACATAATTCAAACACCTCACTCATGATATTAAAAAATCCTTTTTTCAGCTAAGAAAAAAGGATACATTATGTTTCTTATCTCTTAGCAAATAGTTGCTATGGGAATTGGCACACGCGTCGCTATCAGCGAACCATGTTGCCGAGGTTTCAAAGTGCCCATCACTCCACCTCTCTTGATAAGCTATATTTATTTTTATTTTTTGAATCTTTTTAAACCTATCATGATTGTAATAGTTAGTCAATCATCAAAGTATGAACTTTTCATTAAGCAATTATTCTGTTGGTCTTTCTAATACAAATTCTTGACCTAATTTTACATAGTCATTACCCGCTAAACGACCAACAGGATGTAACGCTTGCACATCAATTTTATGCGGTTCGATATAAACATCATCAGCGATGTGATAACGTACAACTTCACCTAAAATTAAATCGCTGCCCGCTTTGTCATCACCGAGTTCAATCACACGATCCAGTTTACACTCAAATCGGATTCGCGCCCCTTCGACTGCTGGTACATTAACGACATCTGAAGGAATTGTTTTAAAATCTGTACGTTCTAACTCATTTGCTTCACGTTCAATCGGTGCAGCAGTATTATTAATACCTTCAATCATAGACAATTCAGAAATGTGTACCACAAATTCTCCAGTATCAATAATGTTTTGTGCTGTATCTTTACGGACACCTTCTGTGCGTCCAGTTGAAATCATAATCATCGGCGGATGACTGCTGACCACATTAAAGAAACTGAATGGTGCCGCATTTAAATGACCTTCTTTATCTTGAGAAGTCACAAAAGCAATCGGTCTTGGTAAGACGCTGCCGCTTAATAATTTATAATTTTCTCTTTGCGTTAAATCTTTAGGGTTAAAATGTTTCATCATTCTGCCTCCTTAGTTACTATACTAATTATACCTATAGCATAATAAACTAAACCTTACTTTGCGAATAATGTGTTTGTATGTATAAAAACAGCGTTCCATTCATTGTTGGAACGCTGTCTTAATCATAGCTTAGTTAATTTGTTTACCGCCTGTTACGCCATACACTTGTCCTGTTGTATAACTTGATTCGTCTGAAGCAAGTAAGACATAAGTGCCTGCTAATTCTACTGGCTGACCTGCACGGCCCATCATTGAACTTTGACCGAATTCAGGAATTTTACTTTGCGGTTGACCACCTGAGATTTGAAGCGGTGACCAGAATGGTCCGGGTGCTACTGAGTTCACACGGATACCTTTATCGATTAATTCTTTTGCTAAGCTTTTTGTTAGTGAAATAATCGCAGCTTTTGTAGCTGCATAGTCATGCAAGATTGGATTAGGGTCATAACCTTGAATAGAAGTTGTCGTAGTGATTGTCGCACCTGGTTTTAGATACTCAAGTGCTTTTTGAACTGTCCAGAATAATGAATACACATTCGTTGTGAAGGTTTGTGTGAAATCTTCTGTTTTGAAGTTTTCGAATCCTTCATGGTATTGCTGATGTCCAGCAACCAATGTCACATTGTCTAAACCGCCAAGCGTTTCGTGTGCATATTCAACTAAATCGTAGTTGAATTGTTCATCTGATAAATCACCTGGTTTTAAATAAACAGTTCCGCCTGTATCTTCAATAACTTTCTTAACTTCTTGTGCGTCTTCTTCTTCTTTCGGATGATAGTTAATCACAACTGACGCTCCTTCACGTGCATACGCAATTGCGACTGCACGACCAATCGCAGAGTCACCGCCTGTAACTAATGCTTTCAAGCCTTCAAGGCGTCCATGTCCTTTATATGATGTTTCGCCACAGTCTGGTTTTGGATCCATATCTGTTTGGAAACCTGGCCATTCTTGTTCTTGTTTTGGATAATCTTGATCAGAGAATTTTGTACGTGGATCTTGTGGTGCCATTATCTATCACTCCTCAATTATTTGTCTTTCTATTGATATACCACAAAATCCATATTTCATTCATCGGCAAATTAAAATAATTTTTGAACTAAATTCGCAAGAAACTCAGGCGCTTTTTTCAAAATGTCTTCATTCGGATTATATTTCGGATGATGTAAATCATAATCAGATTGTGAACCGATGAAACTGAAAACACCAGGAACAGTATCACTCATAGCTGAGAAATCTTCACCAATTGTTTTAGGTTGGCTCAATTGTTCAACTTTATAACCTGTCTCTTCTGCCGCTTCTTGTGCAATATGTGTTAATGTTTCATGATTCATGACTGCATTCGGTAAATGAATATATTCTAATTCAATCTCCGCATTAAAGGCAGATGCTAAACCATCACAAATACTTTGTAGACGTTGTTCTGCAAGTGCACGTGTTTCATTATTAAATGTTCGAACTGTTCCTTGAATGCGTGCTGAATCTGGAATCACATTCCATGTGTTGCCAGCTGATACTTCCCCAATTGTCACAACTGCAGAATCAAAGGCTGAAACATTACGACTGACGATAGACTGCACACTCGTTAATAATTGACCTAAAATAATCATCGGGTCATTGCTTTCTTCAGGTTTTGCGGCGTGACCCCCTTTTGCTTTGATTCGAATAAAGAAGCGATCTACTGCTGAAGTCATCGCACCTGGTTTAATCGCTAACGTGCCCACTTTTAATGTCGGATCATTGTGAAAACCTGTCACAGCTTTAACACCTTCTAATACACCCGCTTCTACCATTTGTTGTGCACCGCTGCCCACTTCTTCGGCAGCTTGGAATAAAATACGCACACGTCCAGGCAATTCTGCTTCTTTCTCTTTCAGCAACAATGCAGCACCTAAAATACTTGCCATATATATATCATGTCCGCAAGCATGCATTACACCTTTATTTTGTGACGTGATTTCACTATCTACTTGTTCTTCTATCGGTAAAGCATCAATGTCTGTACGTAACGCAACAATCGTTTCGCCTTCACCGATTTCTGCCACTAATCCTGTGTCTAGTGGATAATCTATAATTTTAATCTCATGTTCTTCTAAAATTTCTTTTAAACGCGCAGTAGTGTCATATTCTTGATAAGAAACTTCTGGATGCTGATGAAACATACGTCTCCATTCGACTAATTGTTCAAAATGACTCATAAACTTTCCCTTCCTTTACTTACAACGTAGATCACTAAATATATTGCTGAACCTGCCGCAACACCAAAGGCTAAATTATTCGTTACTAACGTAACAGTCATCGTACCGATAATCGTTGCGGTATTTAATACAGGCTTCGCTTTAATCGCTTGTATAGTACGTCTATCAAAGGTATTCAACGCAATCGAAACTAATACAGTCGCGAGTACGACCATTGGAATCAGTGCGATAACAGGCCCTAAGACGTAAATCGTCAATAATAAAAATAAAGCAGTCACTAAGGTCGCATAACGTGCAGTTGCACCGACTTTCACATTAAATTTTGATTGACCGACTAATGCACTGCCTCCAAAACCACCAAATAATCCTGCTGCTAAATTCGCAAGTCCTTGTGCAGCTGATTCTTGATTTAAACAACTCTTTTCATTTGTTAGCACATCTAATGCTTGTGCAGTCAATAAAGATTGCAGTGTACCTACAATTGCCATCGTGATACCGTAACCCACAATAACCATTAAGGCATGACTTTCTGTAAACAGATGAAACTGAGACCATTGGAGTTTAGGTAATACCACATAGATATCCGCTAAATCTTTTACATAATGTAGTTTCGGGTGAATAAGATGTGCAATGATGGTTAAGACAATAATTGAGATCAAAGGTGCTGGAATAAATGAAATGAATCGGGGCGCGAACCAAATAATTAAAAAAGAGACTATCGCAAAAACATACGTTGCGATTGAAATGTTGAAAATATTATCGATTTGCGAAGACATTAATAATAAAGCTAAGGCATTCATAAAGCCGATTACAACTGCTTGAGGAATGCGTTCAATCAATCGTCCTACATTTAACGCACCCATGCCTAATTGGAGTATCCCCATGACAATCGTTGCACAGATTAAGTATCCGACACCATGATGCATGACTAGAGGTGCTGCGACTAAAGCTATACCACTGCTTGGTCCTGTAATCATTAAAGTCCTGCCTGCAGTCAGACTGAGTACAATCATCATAATCCCCATACTCAATAAGCCGATTGAAGGGTTCATGCCGACAATAAATGAATAAGCAATTGCACCAGGCAATGCAGATAACGCAATTAAAATACCTGCCAACACATTGTCTTTGAT
Source organism: Staphylococcus sp. HMSC65H10 (assembly GCF_001839185.1). Classification (NCBI taxonomy): domain Bacteria; kingdom Bacillati; phylum Bacillota; class Bacilli; order Caryophanales; family Staphylococcaceae; genus Staphylococcus; species Staphylococcus sp. HMSC65H10. Next base: position 9,469 of record NZ_KV840309.1, read on the forward strand.
ATCACCTTTCCATTGATTCACATACATTTGACGTTCCAATTTTTTCACCCGCCCACTTCTCTATGCACTTATCTTAACATAAATTGTCAGACTATTAAGAAGCAAAAAAACAGCCACACTTATGAGAAATCATAAGCATGGCTGTAAAAAGTTCTGTTTAACTGATAGTTAAAGCTTATTGTTGTACTTCAATACGGTTGTCAATAAATAACTTACCGTCTTTATAAACATATTCCGCATGGTTGATACCATAATGGTATGGTACATATTCATAATTCGGTACATTCCAAATCACGAAGTTTGCGCGGTCGTCTTGTTCTAACGTACCTGCATCTGCATCAATTGCTTTTGCCGCATTGACTGTGACTGCGTTCCAAATTTCATTTGGAGTTAATTTTAATTTCAGTGCTGCAATTGCCATAACCATTTGTAAATTATTCGTTACGTTACTGCCTGGGTTGAAGTCAGAGGCAATGGCTACTGCACCATTATTATCCAACATACCGCGTGCATCTGCGTATTGATCTTTACCTAAATAGAATGTTGTTCCTGGTAAAACAACCGCAACTGTGTCGCTATCTTTTAATGCTTGTTTATCTTCTTCACTTGAAGCGACTAAGTGATCAGCTGAAATCGCACCTTGTTCAATCGCTACACCTAAACCACCTAAAGGATCAATCTCATCTGCGTGAATTTTCACATCAAAGCCTTGTTCTTTAGCTGCTTTCATATATTCACGTGATTCATCAACTGTGAAGACACCCGTTTCGCAGAAGATATCCGCAAAGTCTGCATATTCTTTTACTTCTGGTAATAAGTCAATCATCTCTTGTAAGAATGCTTGATTAGATTCCGCTTCTTTCGGCACAGCGTGTGGCCCTAGGAATGTGTGTTTCATTGTAATGCCATACTTTTTCTCTAAAGCATGTGACACTTTTAATTGTTTCAATTCATTCTCTTTATCTAATCCATATCCACTCTTACTTTCTACTGTTAAGACACCATAAGACATCATTTCACGTAAAGACTTGTCTGTTTTCTTTAACAACTCATCTTCAGTTGCCTCACGTGTTGCTTTAACTGTAGATAGAATACCGCCGCCTTGTTCTAGAATTTCTAGATAAGACGCACCTTGTTGTTTTAATGCCATTTCATGCTCTCTTGAACCGCCGAATACTAAGTGTGTATGTGCATCAACCAAAGCAGGAGATACGACTTTGCCTGTCGCATCTACCACTTCTTGTGCATCATACTCTTCTGTATGAGGTCCTGCATAAACTACTTTACCGTCTTTCGCAACTAATGTTGCATTTTCAATGATTTTCAACTCATTTAACTGATTGCCTTTTAAAGGTTTATCAGTTTTCTTCGGTAAAATTAATTGTGCAATATTTTGGATAACAACATCATTACTCATTAGAATCTTGCTCCTTTAACATTGGAATATCGACACCTTTTTCATTTGCTGTATCAATCGCAATATCATAGCCAGCATCAGCATGTCTTACTACACCCATACCCGGATCTGTTGTTAATACTCGTTTCAAGCGTGCTTCTGCACGATCTGAACCGTCTGCAACAACAACCATACCGGCATGTAATGAATAACCCATACCTACACCACCGCCGTGGTGGACTGAAATCCAAGAACCACCTGCTGCAGTATTGACTAATGCGTTTAAGATTGCCCAGTCACCTACAGCATCTGAACCATCTTTCATTGATTCAGTTTCACGGTTTGGTGATGCTACTGAACCTGAGTCTAAGTGGTCACGTCCAATCACAACTGGTGCTGAGATTTCACCATTACGTACTAATTCGTTTAATTTCAAGCCCATTTTCGCACGTTCGCCATAACCTAACCATGCAATTCTTGAAGGTAAACCTTGGAATGCAATTTTTTCTGTTGCCATATCTAACCAGCGCATTAACTTCTCATCTTCAGGGAAAAGTTCACGCATTGCTTGGTCTGCACGTTCGATGTCTTTTGGATCACCACTTAATGCCGCAAAACGGAAAGGTCCTTTACCTTCACAGAATAACGGTCTGATATATGCTGGTACGAATCCAGGGAAATCAAAAGCGTTTTCTAAACCTTGGTCATACGCTACTTGACGGATATTATTACCATAGTCAAATGCTACTGCACCACGTTTTTGGAATTCTAACATTGCTGCTACATGATTTTTCATTGATTGTGAAGATAATTTTACATATTCTTCAGGATTTGCATCGCGTAACGCTGACGCTTCTTCTAAAGAATAACCTTCAGGTACATAGCCGTTTAACGGATCATGTGCAGACGTTTGGTCTGTAATGATATCAATCTTGAAGTCACGTTTTAAAATCTCATTATAAACTTCAGGTGCATTGCCGACTAAACCAACAGATAATGGTTTGCCTGCTTCTTTCGCTTCTTGCGCTTTTTCTAACGCTTCATCTAAAGAATCTGTGATAATATCACAATAACGTGTCTCAATACGTTTTTCGATACGAGATGGATCCACATCTACACCGATAACTACCCCTTCATTCATCGTTACAGCTAATGGCTGCGCACCACCCATGCCGCCTAAACCAGCTGTTAATGTGATTGTACCTTTTAATGAACCGTTATAATGTTGGTTTGCGAGTTCAGCAAACGTTTCATATGTTCCTTGAACAATCCCTTGAGAACCGATATAAATCCAGCTTCCCGCTGTCATTTGACCATACATCATTAAGCCTTTTTTATCTAATTCATGGAAGTGTTCCCAGTTTGCCCATTTCGGTACAAGTACAGAGTTCGATAATAATACTCGTGGTGCTTCTTCATGTGTTTTAAAGACAGCAACAGGTTTACCAGATTGAACTAGCATCGTTTCATCACTTTCTAAGCGACGTAATGTATCTACAATAGCATCGAAAGCTTCCCAGTTACGTGCCGCTTTACCAATACCTCCGTAAACGACTAACTTTTCAGGATGCTCTGCTACTTCTGGATCTAAGTTATTGTATAACATTCGAAGGACTGCTTCTTGTTCCCATCCTTTACATTCAATTTCCAATCCTTTTTTCGCTTTAATTTGTCTGCCTTTCGCTGCTACTTCTTTAGTCATAATCAATCTCTCCTTTGTTTAGTTATGATATTAAATACACAGTTTTAGATTTCGCTTTAGAAAATTAATAACGCAAATGGAATTGCGATTAGTAAAGTTAATGCCACACGGATGAACCAAATCAGAGTTAATTTCCAAATTGGGATTTTGATATCCGTTGCTAAAATACAAGGTACCAGCGCTGAGAAGAAGATAATCGCTGAAATACTTGTAATAGCTGTCACTAACTTAACTGCCATCGTTGACTTCACAACTAATAATGATGGTAAGAACATCTCAATCAGTGAAATCGCTGAAGCTTTCGCTAGCAATGGTTTATCCGCAATCGGGAAAATGTAGATAAACGGATAGAAAATATAACTTAACCAATCAATCACTGGTGTGAAATTCGCTAGCAACAATCCGAAGAATCCGATTGATAAGATAGATGGTAAAATCGCCATCGTCATTTCAAAACCATCTTTCACATTCACCCAAATATTTTTGAGTAATGGTAAAGAACCATGTGATTGACGTTTTGCTTCATCATAAGCTGCGACAACACGATTGCCGTTAACTTCTACTTCTTTCTGACCTTCTTGGCCTTCGTAATATTCTTCTGATTCATTACGAATCGGCGGTAAATGTGCCGAAATAGCTGTCACTACAAATGTAATGATCAACGTACTCCAGAAGAATAAGTTCCAATGCGGCATTAAATCTAATGTATTTGCGACAATTACCATGAATGTTGCGGATACTGTTGAGAAACCTGTCGCGATAATGACCGCTTCTTTCTTGTTATACATTCCATCTTTATAGACACGGTTTGTAATCAAGAGACCTAATGAATAACTTCCGACGAAAGATGCTACGGCATCTACTGCAGATTTACCTGGCGTCTTAAAGACTGGACGCATAATCGGCTGCATTAATACCCCGATAAATTCAAGCAGCCCGTAACCAACAAGTAATGATAGTGCCACGGCACCGACTGGAATCAAGATACTTAGCGGCAACATCAACTTATCGAATAAGAACGGTCCGTAATTCGGATTAAATAACAATGCCGGACCTATTTTAAAGACATACATAATACCAATGACAGCACCGAGTACTTTAAATAAAGTCACCACAAAGTCTGTCGCTGATTTCATAAAGTCTTTACGAATAATCGGTAATGCTGCACCTACTAAAATCATCAGCAATGCAACGTAAGGCATTGCTACTCCGAATGCTGCGCGAATCCATAAATGAACATGATCTACAATAATCGTGTTCGTTCCGTTAATTGTCACTGGTACGAAGAAACATAAAATTCCGATAATGCTGAATACGTAAAACCGCCACATGCCGACCCCCGTCTGCTTATCAGCGGGTTTACTCTCAGGCTGGAATTCCATATCGCCAGAAACCAAATCTGCTTCTGTTTTCATACTTGACACACCCCTTTGTTTTACAAGTACGACAAAGCTGTTTCAACTGACTGGCTCTCGATGACTTAAGCTTCGCATCATGTTATGAATTTGTGAATGATAGTGAAAGATCGATCAGCTTACGTAAAAATGATCCCCTTCATTTTATGTACGTCCCCTTGTTTACGGACCGACCTCACATTACCATTCTTACAAGTTACACTGACTATTCCATGTTATAATAAATGAATAGTTATAATTTTTAGATTATTAACTGTGGTAGTTTATTGAATATTCCGAAATTTTAACGTTAAAACTGTTGCGTTAGAATATTTTTGTATAACTTGTAATACAACTTAAGTATACGCGTAGATGATTATAAGCTTCAAATATCAATAAACTAATCATTTATAGCTTCAAACTATAACAAGGGGAAAACGCACGTGTTACAAAGATTTCGGCATGTCTAATCAGGGGGATAATTTCATGAAAATTATACAATTAGAGTACTTTTTAGCAGTTGTTAAATACAATTCTTTTACAAAAGCAGCACAGTTTCTACATATCAGTCAGCCATCTTTAACAACTGCGATAAAGAAAATAGAGGATGATTTGGGGTATCTTCTATTTATCCGTACAACAAAAGCTTTAAAGATTACAGAGAAAGGCATTCAATTCTATAAACATGCGACAGACTTAGTAGAGATGTATCATCGTACGCTAGATCAGATGTATGATTTAAATATCAGTGATGAACCACGCATTAAACTCTCAATATTAGAGTCTACAAGTGCATGGATGGCAATGGTCATCCAACAACATCATTATCAATTTCATAAACAGCGCTATCAAATTGTCGAACAACATAGTCTTGAACATATTATTTCCAGCTTGTTGAATTTTGATATTTCATTCGCAATTTTCAATGAAGCCATTCAACGTGAAGGGATTGTCTCTGTTCCTTTATACCAAGAGCCTTATGTATTGATTACACCGAAGAATACGTTTAATAATCAAAAGAGCATCAGCGCTGAAGCATTACAACAATTGCCTTTAATCTTGCCTAATCGACAATACCAAGTCCGTAAGCACGTTGATGAATATTTTAAACATATGAATATTCATCCGAATATTGTACTTGAGGTCGATCGTTTTGAAACTGCGACAACACTTGTTCATAGAGGTTTAGGACATACAATCATCCCAAGATTCTACTACCAATCTTCTTCAGCAAATCATTTAAATGCGGTCAAATTAGAACCAAATATTGAACGAACGATTTATTTAAACTATCTAGAGAAACGTAAGCTTTCAGAACCTGCCAATCAATTGATTGATGCCTGTATCAATTATTGGAAAATGAACTAAAATAAGACGGATACTTCCACAAATTGAAGTATCCGCCTTATTTATCTCTATTAATGAATGAAATTATGCAGTAATAATGCGACAAGTTTTGCGGTGCGATTATCGACGTCATGCAATGGATTAGTTTCCGCAACACTTACAGAAATTAACTTCTCATGTCCGATGACACGTCTTGTTAACTCTAAAATAATATGCGGTGTTAAGCCATTCACTGCCGGTGCACTGACACCTGGCGCAAATGCGCTATCTACCACGTCCATACATATCGTCAGCATAATCACGTCATGCTTATTAATGAAGTGGTCTACTTTATCTTTAATCGTTGGAGAAATCTCATGTAAGATTTCATCTACTGTGACATATTCAATGCCACGTTTTTCCGCGTAATCAAATAAATGTTTTGTGTTGCTCGCAGGTTGAATACCTAAAACAAAGTAATGCGCATTGTCATCTTCTTCTAAAATTTGTCTGAAACTTGTTCCTGAAGTGGACGACTCTGCTTCTCTAGTATCAAAATGCGCATCAATATTAATAACGCCAATAGATGCATCTGGATGCGATTTACGCATGGCTAAATATTGTGCATAAGCAATATCATGTCCGCCTCCGATTAATAATGAATAATTATGATTGTCAAACATTTTTGAAGCTAAGTCTGCATATTCTTCTTGTGTTTCAATCAATGCGTCATGATCATGATAGACATTGCCATAATCATAAACTGAGCAAGGTGTTAACACTGATAAGTTCGCAAATGCTTTACGTATCGCATCTGGTCCCTCTTGTGCACCTACACGGCCATTGTTCAGTTCTACCCCTTTATCTACAGCGTAGCCTAAAATACCAGTTCCTTGTTTTCGATCAAAATTTGTTTCATTGATGTCTTTTAGTTCAATTGTTTGGAAGTGTCTGAATTGCGATGAATCTGTTTCACTATCCACTCTACCTGTCCATAAATCTTTGTTGGCTTGCTTATACATGTTCCACATCCTCCTTAAGTCATACCTTGTGAATCATTATATACATTTCTTAACAGTCTATTCTACTTTTTGCATACCCTTTTCTGAAAAAATTTAAAACGCTTACACTTAAGACTATTGTATTCAACCTTTACAACGAGATTTCATTTAGAAGTCATTTCAGGGGAAGTGATTTATTTATGTTTTATTGAGATGTATAATACTATTAGGTTATTATGTATATCCATACGCTTAAAAATACGGTTAAAACTCTCAATACATACTTAAGGGTTCACTCTGTTTGTAATGTATTATATGATAGAAGTTAATATAAAAATGTATGGATATCGCCGTAATTATTGGAGGTTTCATAATGGACACGAAACGCATATCAGGTTTCCAATGGGCTATGACGATCTTTGTCTTCTATGTACTTGCATACGCACTCCCATTGGTACTGAAAGATTTTCAAGGCCAAGTTCCATTCAAACGCTTTGTCTTTGATTTGAGTACACTTGCGCCATTTATCGCAGCTATTATCTGCTTAATTGTATTTCGAAATAAACGCGCTCAGCTCGCAAGTTTAAAATTCACAATCAGTTTTAAAGTGATTGAACGCATTATTTTAGCTTTAATCTTACCGCTTGTGATTTGTATTATTTGTATGTTTGCCTTTAATACTTACGCAGACAGTTTTATTATTTTACAATCTAAAAACTTATCTGTGTCTGTCACATCTATTTTAATCGGACATCTTTTAATGGCATTCTTTGTAGAATTCGGTTTCCGTTCATACTTGCAGAATGTCGTAGAAACAAAAACGAATACGTTATTCGCATCTATCCTGATCGGTATCCTATATGCCTTATGGAATGTGAATACGACTTATACATTAGAATTCACATTATATAACTTGTTGTATCACTTCGCATTCTCAATGATTATCGGCGAATTGATCAGAGGCACTAAAGGACGTACAATTTACATTGCTGTAGCATTCCATGCTTTAATGTCATTTGGATTAGTCTTCTTCTTCAGTGAAGAACTAGGAGACGTCTTCTCTATGAAAGTAATCGCATTAAGCACAGCACTTGTAGGCGCTGTTTTCATCTTACTCAGTCTGCTTATCAGAGCAGCTTTCTATTTCTTCACAAAAGATTCTTTAGAGGAAGTTGAACCGAACAATCCTTTAGACTATCCAAAAGATGAAGAAGACGAAGATGTTGCAGTATCAGAAACTGCACAAACAGAAGAAACTACACCAGTCACTGAAGATACAGAGCCTGAACATTCAACAGACGATTCTGAATCTATCAAAGACGATGAACCCGCACAAACTAAAGACACAGACGAATCTAAATAAGTGAATCGCTATATTATAAAAGCGCTGGCAGATATCATTCAGTTATCTGTCAGCGCTTCTTTTTAACCTATTCATTTAAATAAAATAAGTCTCTTTAGACTTTATCAATAATTTCGACACCTTCTTGTTTACCGACAATTACACGGTCAGCAAGATCTAAGAAGTATCCAGTTTCTAATACACCTGTTAAATGAATTAAATATTCATGCATGTCATATGGATCAGTGTTTGGTGGTAATTCAACATCTAAAATATAATTATCATTATCTGTGATAAAGGTAATGTCTTCCACGTTACGACGTGATACTTTTGCTTTAGTATCTTTCTCTATTTTTTTCGCTACTAGCATCCAGTTGAAGCGATCAACTTCTACTGGCAATTTAAAAGTTTGGCCTAAGTAGTCTACTTGTTTCGTTTCATCTGCGATGACCACAAAGCGTTCAGCCATTTCATCAATAACTTTTTCACGAAACAGTGCACCACCGCCGCCTTTGATTAAATTTAATTGCGGATCAAATTCATCTGCACCATCAATCGCCACATCAATATGATCGACATCATTGACGTTAACAATCGTAATCCCTAATTCTTTCGCAAGCAATGCGGTTTTATTAGACGTACAAACGCCTGTAATTGTAGCGCCATCATCTAATAATTTCGCGATATGCGGTAATAAGAGTTCAATCGTGCTGCCTGTACCAATACCGACAACCATACCATCTTTAATTTCTGAGACTGCGTCTTTCACAGTTTGTAATTTTAACGCTCTAACATCCATCACTGAATACTCCTTGTCATTATATTACTCAGATTTTTCTATAATTTGATACGTTGTTTTAGAAAAGAATGTGTCACCTTTACGTAAAATAGAAGGTGCTTCTTCTCCTAGTAAATTAATATCATTTGGTAAGCATTGTGCTTCTAAAGTAAAACCTGAGTGTGGTTTATAAATGTTCATATCACTTTCCCAATTGCTGGTTTCATTAAAAGTAAAGATAACCACATGTGGCATATCTGTTTTCATTTTCAATAAGAATTGGCTATTTTCAACAGTCAGTTCATCACCGATTGTAAATGGATGATCTAAGCCATGATAACGTTCAATTTGAGCATGTAATCGTTCATCTTCAGCTTTGCCGATATCTTCAAATCGCATTGATTGTTTACCTAATACTTGAATTAAATCTACAGTATCATTAAGCGTTGGTAAATTCTTGTCATTTAATAAATGCATTTTCAATGTTGAACTTGTTAAGATATGGTTGTTTACCTCTTTATTATCTCTGTTCAAGTTGAAATAAACGTGGTTAGTCGGATTAAATAACGTTGTTTCTGTTGCTTCTGCACTATATTCAATCGTCCATCGATTGTCGATATCATACGTATGTATAATCTTTAGTTTAATATCGCCCGGGTAATGATCATCTGCTGATTTAACAGTTGTAGTAAAGATAATTTGAATATAGCCGCCATTGTCATCTTTAATTTCATAATCAAAATAGTGTTTATTAATTCCGTGAAAACCGCCGTGTAAATGATGAGGCGGATCATTTTGTTCAAGTTGGTAAGTTTTACCTTCTAATTCAAAACGTCCGTCTTCAATACGTCCCCCAAAACGACCGACACTTGCGCCGAAGTAATACGGATTTTCATGGTAATACTCATCCGCTTCAACGACATTTCCTAACACAATATTATTATCTTCATATTTCCAAGACACAATACGCGCCCCAAAATTTGAAAAGATAATTTTCGCTTGGTCGTTATCAACCTTGATTAAATCCAAACCGTTTCTTTGGTGCTCCACTTCTGTAAACATCATTTCAATACACCCTTTCCTTGCCCGATGAAAATCATCAGCCTCTATCAGGCAGCAACATAATCAAGACACCGATAATACATACAATGCCGCCGATGACATCATATTTATCTGGCATCTGTTTATCAAAAACATATCCCCATATAATACTCATGACAATGAACACACCGCCATATGCTGCATATACTCTGCTGAATGTTGGAAATACTTGGAATGTTGCGATGATACCGTATGTAATTAACAGGATACCTCCAAGCATCCCTAACAACGGTGATTGTGCATCTCTCAACCACAACCAAATTAAATAACCGCCGCCGATTTCACACAGCCCTGCTAAAATAAAAATTGCAATTGGATACATCATATACTGACTGCCACCTATTTTTTATAATACTTTCCTCACTTTATATTTTAACAATAAGGCGCATGGTTTACTAGATGAAATACAGTAAACCATGCGCCATTTAGAAATCTTTTTATAGGATTGTCATTTTTATTTTTTAATTGCACGTTTCAACGCTTTAAAGATATTCTTATCGAACGTTAAAACTGAATCACGATAACTTCTCACTGCTATCCATACGAGTAAAACAAGTACGATTACAGATAAACCCATGCTCACTATGATTTCCCATAGTTCCAAATTCGGTGTCGAAGCTCTAACAAATAATAAGAATGGTGATAACAATGGAATAAAGCTTGCTACTTTAGCTAACATCATATCTGGATTGTTCATACTGAATAATGCGATATAAAAAGCAATGAAACTAATAATTGTCATCGGCATCAACGACTGATTTAAATCTTCAATACGTGTCGCAAGTGCGCCTAAAATTGTTCCTAATACAGTATATGAAACCACGCCGATAATGATAGAAAGTACGCCGACAATAATCAATCGTGTTTCGTAGGTGTCATAGTCATATCAAACTTTTTCATTAAGTCGCCTGCATCTGAAAAATACAGTGCTGCGGCACCAATCACAACTAAAATCAACACTTGTGTAAAAGCGACACAAATCATCGCTAGAATTTTAGCTAAGATATGCTTCACAGGTGAAATACTCGTAATGACCATTTCAATAACGCGTGACGTTTTTTCTGTCGCTACTTCCATCGCTACTTGGTTGGCATAGTTCATAATCACCAGGAACATCAACATGATGCCCGCATATAAAATAATCCAATTTAAAAATTTATTGCTTTGAGAAGTATCTGAGCCACCTTTACCGATTGCTTTTGAAGTGACTTCACTTTTTTGTTGTAAATCAGAAAGTTCTTTTGGACTTAAATTAATTTGTTGCGCTGCTGCTTGGGTTTGAATCGGTGTTAAAATACTTTCTAATTTTTGAACACTCTCATCAGAAGGTGCGTCTTTACTAACAACTTCGCCTTTAATTTTTTGTCCTTGTTGATCAATGATATAAGCTTTATCAATTTTATCTTTCTTTATTTCTTTTAACACTTGTTCTTTAGATAAGATTTTAAATTCTGTACCTTTTTCTTCAATATGTTTGCTTTGTGCTTTGACCATTTGCGCAATTTTCGGTTCATTAGAAGCAATGCCGATTTTATCCGGCCCGTTATCAAACAAATCGATAATCTTATTGAAGTTAGCTGCCGCAATAATAATCACTGCTAAAATGACCGTCATAATGATAAATGCGCGTGATTTCACTTTATTCTTATACGTCAAATTGAACGTAGCTAAAAATTTATTCATGAATATCACCTACCTGTTGAATAAAAATATCTTGAATTGAAGGTTCAAGCACTTGGAATCGTTTCACAAACCCATGTTGAGCTACTACGTCAAAGACACGTTTTGCGGCTGCTTGATTTTCTACAGAAACAGTAATCATACGTTTTGAACGTTCTACACGTGTAACACCTTCAACTTCTTCTAAATTTTCTAAAGCATCTTCAGTTTCAATCACAATTTTCTTCAAATCAAATTGATCTTTAATCGATTGTATGTCGCCTTGTAAAACTAAATCACCATGATTCAAAATACAGATATCATCACACAGTTCTTCTATATGCTCCATACGATGTGAACTGAAAATAATAGTAGTCCCTTGTTCGTTCAGATCTTTAACTGCTGATTTTAATAATTCTACATTGACTGGATCTAAACCACTGAAAGGTTCATCTAAAATCAATAATTCAGGTTTATGAATCAAACTAGCTAACAATTGAATTTTTTGTTGGTTACCTTTAGATAATGATTCAATTTTCTTATCTCTGTTCTCGTTAATCTCAAAACGATTTAACCAATAGTCTAACGCTTGATTAAAATCTTTTTTTGACATTCCTTTTAAAGTCGCAAGATAACGCAACTCATCTGCGACTTTCATTTTTGGATGCAAACCACGTTCTTCAGGCAGATAACCTACTTGGTTAAACATATGTTCGCCCATCTTTTCACCATTATATGTAACGATTCCTTTTGTTAATGGTGTCAGTCCTAAAATCATACGGAACGTTGTCGTCTTCCCCGCACCATTTCGTCCTAAGAATCCTAACATCTTCCCTTTTTCAAGTGTTAATGAAATATCGTTGACCACTGTCTTATCGCCATATTGCTTTGTCACATCTTCTAAAACTAAAGCCATCGTACATCACTCCTTATCGTTGGTGTTGGAAAAGCAACTCTGTTAATCATATACCATAAGTATATGATAATAACATTATTAAATATCTAACTTTACAAACTGTTCACAAATAATTTACACTTATTTGCTTTTATAATACTTGTAAATTTTTACGTAATAAAAACTAACATTAAAGACAAATAAGATAAATAGCAGTGTTAAAGCTAATGATTGTGTATGACCTGTAATTGCTGAATAGAATGCCAATACGAGAACCAAAATAGTTAATGCAAGTAAGTTATATTGAAATAACTTAAATATCGCTGAAAATGTAACATATCTCTCGCCTTCATCCATCGCTTTCATCATTTTATCTACATATTGTTCATCATTAGGATTTGGTAATCTTGAATCTAATTTAGGCAAATAGATTTTAAACATCACACTAAAAATTGATGAAATTAAAAAAGGGATGACTGAAACCTCCCAATGATTATTGGCAAATTTAAACGTAGTGACTAAAATAATATTCGCTAACGCAACAAATGTACTGAGATGGCTCAATACTGAAGCGTTGAAAAACTTACGATTGAACAAAGTATCATAATGATCTCCTAACACTTCATCTTCTTCTGAAAGATGCTTGTAATTTTTAGCTTGGGATAGCTGCAATTTCATTACAATACCAATACCTATAATTAAAAGTATAGTAAACAGTGTGGTAATAATGGTTGCTTGAAAATCGAACAGTTGTAACGATGAATGGTTACCTAGAAAACTGAAGTATAATCCTACACATCCGCCTGCTAGTCCACCTAATGCGATTTTCCCTGCATATTTCCAATTCTTTTTCGTGCTACTCATAGTCGTCCTCCTCGAAAATGAAAATATCTTCAATGCGTTCTCCGAATATCCGCGCAATTTTTGCGGCAGTCAGTACGGAAGGCATAAATTCATTTCGTTCAATTAATGAGACGGTTTGTCGTGAAATCCCTGCTTTTTTCGCAAGTTGTGTTTGATTATAGCCATCTCGTGCCCGCAATTCTTTTAATCGTGTTTTCATGCGCCTTACCTCCGTTAATACACATGCTAAATGATAATAGTCAATTTGACAAGTATATTAGTCAAATTGACATATATAATAAACAAAAAGACGATACCTTCTATATAAAAGTATCGTCCGTGTTGTTATTTTGTTATTCGATTTTAGGCGTGTCTGTAACGTTGCCCAACAGGCTCTGGACCATAAGCATTGTGCCCTTCTTGTGACTTTTGTACACCTACGACAATCACCCAAATTACAAATACTAGCTGTGCAATAGAGATAATGGCATCTACAATTGTAGCAAACATGCCATCTCCTAAATCCACAAATAAAAGAATACGTTCTATTACTAATAGCGCAGAAAAGATAATTGGGACCACCATTGTATTGCCTGTATCATGGAAACGTCTTGCAAGCAAAGCGACCCATGGAATGAAGCTTGCGATTTCAAAAAGTGTTGTTAAACCAAAAGAAGTATTATCAAAACTTTGGTTCAAACCTAATAAAGCATCCAGACTATTCAATACAATGTTAATAATCGTTGTCCATAGTACCATAAACCAGAACTCTGAACGTCGTGATCTCCCGTTGAAATCAATGTAACGTTTCCAGAATAAAACAAAAGCTTCTACGAATCCGACACTCTTTTTGTGTTGTTCATGCATCGTATATCTCCTCCATTTTTAGATTCTATATGAACTACTTTCTAATAGATGCTTATCTCAATAAACGCTAGCAAAATTAAAAATCTGAACCTGAATCATGACTGGTCGTACTGCCTTTTGTCGATTGAGCTGGTTTAGCATGAGATGTATTAGAGGCTGGCGCATTACCTTGTTCATAGCGATGCACATAAGGACTGCGACCATATTTATTATCTTTATCTTGACTCGGTAGACAAAGCACTACAAGAACATAAATCCACAAACCTAAATAGACCAAGCTGATGATTAAAAATATAATTAACGCTGGTGTTAGTTCAGTTGATTCATCCATATTAAGTACAAAATTAAACACATTCATCACAATGCTCAATACGAACATAACAATCGGCATCACCATAGTTCTGCCTGTATCATGAAAACGTCTGATCATAACAGCCCAAGTTGGGATAAATGTAGCTAAGGCAAACAATACATAAACCAACATGCAGATGAGGAATAAAATCATACCCATAACTGCTACTCCGCTGGAATCAACTGCAGCTCCACCGACTAAAAATATGGTTCCTAAAATCATCACAAAAGTTAATGGCGCATATAAAATCAACATCCATAACGCCGCAAACCAATATTCTGAGCGTGTCGATCTGCCTGTAAAATTAACATAATTTTTCCAGAAAAGTTTAAACGCTTCTAAAAACCCAACACGTCGTATCATACTCACCCTCCTCTCTCTAACTTTTTGTTTTACGATACTTCTATGTATTTCAACTTACTCTTTTATGTCTTTTAAAAGGTAATAGTTATTTAAAACTATTCTTTTTTATTTTAACAGACTTATTGTAAAATTAGCATAGTTTTTCTGAACTTTACAATATCTACAAACTTCTTCTTCAAACGAAATATTGTTATTCCTTATCATCTTTGCGTAAAATAGAAAGTACTGTATTAAATAGATGAGGAGGAAAGTCATGGATTTTATTCATCGCACAACCGAGGAAATCGCACGTGATCTATTAGGAGTTAAAGTCCAATTCGACGATGGTGAACAAACGTATGCAGGTTATATCGTTGAAACAGAAGCCTATTTAGGCGATGTTGATCAAGCTGCTCATACGTACAATGGACGAAATACACCTCGTGTACAATCCATGTATAAAGATGGCGGTACAATCTATGCACATGTCATGCACACACATCTATTAATCAACTTTGTGACACAACCAGCAGGTACTGCCCAAGGGGTACTAATCCGTGCACTAGAACCCGAAACGATTACTGAACAAATGAAAGAAAATCGTAACGGCAAAGATGGTATAGACTTAACAAACGGTCCAGGTAAATGGACACGTGCCTTTAATATGACAATGGCCTTAGATGGTTTTAAATTAAATGAAGGTCCTCTAAAAATCGATACAAAACAACGTCGTTATCCAGTTGATATTGTTGAAAGCCCACGTATCGGCATTCCTAATAAAGGCGAATGGACACATAAACCATTACGCTTTACTGTAGAGGGTAACCCTTACGTTTCACGTATGCGGAAATCTGAGATGAAACCCGCGCAAGAAACTTGGAAACCTTAAATGGATACTAAATTTAATAGTTATTGATAAACGAAAAAAAGTGGTCCTCCTTATGTTCAGGAGAGACCACTTTTTTCATAGTTCTATAATGGTATTTGTTTGTAGAGATAAAGGTACATTGATGACACGTTGATTCAGCGAACCTTTGAATGCTAAGCCTGGTTGATAAAGTTGTTGGACAAAAGGTCCATCTACTAAGACATCAATTTGTTTTAAAAGTTCTTTACGTGCTTTTGTATTATGTTTTAAATTCTCAAACATAAAACCAGACCAAACCCAAATCGTTTTAGTATGACCAAAACGTGCTCTGAATGCTTCAATCAAGGGTTGGATAATGTCTATATTACAAAATGGTTCGCCGCCTAACAGGCTTAACCCAGCAATATAATCTGGTGCACAAGCATCAAGGATTTGAGTCAACGTTTCATCTGTAAAAGGTGTGCCATATTTAAATTTTTGTGCTGCGACATTATAACAGCCGGCACATGCAAAAGGACAACCTGATACATACACACTGCATCTGACCCCTTCTCCATCCACAAACGATTCTTCTTCAATCTTTGCGAGATAACCTTGTCCCGTTTCAACTTGTGCATATAACATCGTTATTCGTTTCCTTTCATATGTTTCACACGTGCAGCAATTTCTTTATGACGCCCTTCAATCGTTGGTCTTTGAACAGGATTACCAAGATAACCGCAAGTTCTTTTAACCACATCTACTGTATCAGGATCATGATTACCGCAATGTGGACATTCATAGCCATGTGCTGTTGTTTTAAAGTCCCCTTCAAATCCGCATTCATAGCATTTATCTATCGGCGCATTCGTACCTAAATAACTGACTTTATCATATGAATAGTCCCATACCGCTTCTAGCGCCTTTGTATTATGTGTCAATTTAGGATACTCACAATAATGAATATAACCGCCGCTCGCCAAGAAAGGATAATCTTTTTCAAAATCCAATTTTTCAAACGGTGACACTGCTTTACGTACATCGTAATGGAAAGAGTTTTGGTAATAGCCTTTATCTGTGATATTTGGGATTAATCCAAAACGTTCTGTATCCAAACGACAGAATCGATCTGTTAATGATTCACTTGGTGTACTGTATAAGCTGAAGAAAATATCGTAATCATCTGTCCATTGATATTGGAAATCTTTCATGCGTCTTAAAATGTCTAATGTGAATGTTTTCGCTTCTGGATTTGTTTCCCAGTTAGGTCCATAAAAAACAGTTGCTGCTTCATAAAGACCAATATAGCCCATAGATATAGTTGCGCGTTTATGTTTGAATAATTCCATCACATTATCATCTTCTTTTAAGCGATTATGGAATGCACCGCTTTTATAAAGGATTGGTGCGTTATTTGGAATCACAGATTGAATACGTTCAATGCGATAAACTAATGCATCATGAATCAATGTCATACGTTCATCAAGTAATCTCCAGAATGCAGCTGGATCGCCTTCTGTTTCAATCGCAATACGCGGTAAGTTCAAAGTAACAACACCTAAATTACAACGACCGCTGTTTTCATTTTCACCTTTTTCGTTTTGCCATGCTGGTAAGAATGAACGACAACCCATCGGCGCTTTGAAGTCACCTAAAATTTCAACAGTTTTATCATAGTTCAAAATATCTGGATACATACGTTTAGTAGAACATTCTAAAGCTAACTGTTTTACATCATAGTTGATATCTTCAGGCGCAAAATTGACACCTTTTTTAATGGAGTAAACCAATTTAGGGAAAATGGCAGTCACATGATGATGCCCTAAACCTTGAATACGAGTTTTCAAGATTGCCTTTTGAATCATTCGGCTGTATGTATCTGTGCCTAAGCCGAAACCTAGTGTCACGAAAGGTGTTTGTCCATTAGACGTATAAAGTGTATTAATTTCATATTCTAAACTTTGCATCGCATCTTTAATATCTTTTTCAGTTTGCGTACGGACATAATCATCCAATTGTTCAGGATATACAAACTTTTCTCCGATTTCGCGATGTTTTCTGGCGTTACATTCTGCATATTGACTTAATACTTCATCAATACGATCAACTGTACAACCACCATATTGACTGCTTGATACGTTCGCAATAATTTGAACGATTTGTGCTGTCGCAGTTTGAATGGACTTTGGTGATTCTACTTGTGCATTACCAATTT
Organism: Staphylococcus sp. HMSC65H10; assembly: GCF_001839185.1. Lineage (NCBI taxonomy): Bacteria > Bacillati > Bacillota > Bacilli > Caryophanales > Staphylococcaceae > Staphylococcus > Staphylococcus sp. HMSC65H10. Next base: position 27,529 of record NZ_KV840309.1, read on the forward strand.
CAAACCCTTTTTCCAACATCCCTTTAATATCAATCAAGCAACAGTTTGTTAGAGGTTGGAATGGGTGATAATCTAAATCATGAAAATGAATATCTCCATTTAAATGTGCTGCTGCCACATGTTTTGGTAATAAGTGTTCTAAGGCATATGATTTTGAAACGACACCTGCAGTTAAGTCACGCATTGTCGTAAATGTTTCACTGTCTTTATTCGCGTTTTCATTAACTACTGTCGGATCTTTATTAATTAAGCGACTTAAGCTTTCTTCTAGTTTCAACATAGAATTCCCCTTTCCTACTATATCTTGTGTTCTAAATACTAAATTACCACAATATATAGAATTTAGAAGAGGATGGCCATACTTTTAACAGATATGTCAAAATGTTGTGGCTTTATTTTGAATAGAGTATTTAGGACGACTCTATTTCCAACTTTTTCTAACTACGCAAAAATGCCCTCATCTATATATCATAGACAAGGACATCTCATCAATTCACAAAAACTATTACAATCTGTAAATAGTCTACCCTAAGTTTCTAAATCATTTTGCTTATTTAATCTGTCACATTGTTTATGTTGGAGTCACACACAAACAACTGTCAAGACTCATCCTTTATTACTTTGGATGTAATCATTCATGTATATATGTTAACATTCTTTGAAAAAAGTTAGTGTCCATATTTTAAAATTTAGAGTTGAAGCACTGTATGATAGTTTATTTAACAGTCCGACCACTCAAAATCACGTAGAAGTTTTTAAGATAAAGCATTCATTAAAAATACGTTCAATTTTGAAATTTTGTAAATTATGATGAGTCAGTTGACAGCTTAAATAAGCAGTATATATATAATTCTCGCCACTAATCAAATAGTTGGTTATGTCGTATATATATTTTGTCGATGAACGACTCAACTCTATACGCAAATCCTGATTGATGTCTATTATCATAGCGGTATTTGTCTCGGGTGTTATGACAACCAAATGATACTTCACATTATTTTCAGCACGATCAACTTTAAAAGTATGACTGGCTGTAATAATATTCGTGTTGATATTGTTTTCGAGAGAAACATTCCAATTATTTAACTCAACTTCTATACTGATGTGTAGCCCTGAGATGTGATGTTGGTTCTTATCATAATAGTATAAAAACGGTTCAACAACTGGTGATGTCGGTTCTATCAGCACGGTTTCTTTGAATTGTGAATAACTAGGTCTCACTCCCTGACCCCCTTCGACAGAGAATTAATATACTCCTATTATAAATTCAGCTCAGTTTCTAAAGATAGATATAAATCAATACACATTTATGTCAAAATGTTTCTTATAGGTACTAAATAATACTCATCTGTAATTTTGTTATTTACCAATCATTTTATTTTGTACAATCCATCATTTTTTATGAATCTAATTGCTTTGTGCAAATTAATGTTCTATAATAAGTGTAAGCGTTGCCAGAGCCTATGGACTCAAAGGTCCAGCTCTTCGTGATTGCCTATACCAAAACCAATTTGTTACTAAAAAAGCGGTTCAACCCTCTACCAGTTGAACCGCTCTCCTTATATTTCCACTTATTTTTGTATATTTTCATACAATGATTCTTGTGCTATTTTCTATTTTAATCCACGTTGTTCTATCCAATTTTTTAGATATTGATCAAAAATGACTGACGTTTGTTGTAAATCTTGAATATTTGATGCATCCAACATCGTCGCAATTCGTTTCATTTGTTCAAGAAACGCTTCTACATATTCTACAGTTTGTGTAATCCCATTATTTTCAACTTGTTCTAAGAAAGGTCGAGACATACCTACTGCATCTGCACCTAGCGCAATACATTTCACAGCATCCAGCGGGTTACGTACACCGCCGCTCGCAAATACAGTCATTTTATTTTGTAGTGATTGGCTTTCTAATAAAGATTCGACTGTTGATTGTCCCCAATTTTGAAGGTAAGACATATCTTTTAAATCACGGCGTTCATTTTCGATATTAACAAAGTTCGTACCGCCGCGGCCGCTGATATCTACATAACGTACACCGATTTCATATAGAGCTTCTATCGTTTCTTTGCTCATACCGAAACCGACCTCTTTCACAATCACAGGTACATCAACTGTTTGAACAATTAAGCTCAAGTTTTCCATCCAATTTGAAAATGTACGATTACCTTCTGGCATTACAAGTTCTTGTGGTGCATTGACATGTACTTGCAGTGCATTTGCATCCAACATCTCTACAGATTTCTTAGCTAAGTCTGCAGGCACATCTGCACCGACATTACTAAACAAAATACCTTCTGGATTCTTTTCTCTTACAATATTGAATGAATCTGCAGTTTTTGGATTACGTAATGCAGCATGTGTTGAACCTACCGCAATTGCAAGCCCTGTTTCTCTCGCAACTACCGCAAGCTTTTCGTTGATTTGTTTTGTCCATTCACTGCCGCCTGTCATGGCATTAATGTATAGGGGTGAACTTAAGTCAAAGTCTGGTAATTTGACTGATAAATCTACTTGTTCTACATCCACGCTTGGAATAGAATGATGAACAAATCTGACACGATCAAAATCAGTTAGTTTCGGATCAGTTTGTGCCATCGCAATTTTTACGTGGTCATCTTTTCGTTGTTCCCTTTTAGAGTCGCTCATTGTCTTTCCTACTTCCTTTTCTTTCATGTATTAGTGATAGTGTATCAATCAACTGACATTCGTTCCAGTTTTTAATGTTTCTATTTCAAATCATGCTAAAGCATATTTTTACGTTTGAAGAACCAAAGGCACCATAACGTAATTAGTACCATCAATCCTAGGCATATAAAGTAACCATAATGCCATTTCAATTCTGGCATATATTCAAAGTTCATTCCGTATATCCCCGCAAGCAATGTTAATGGCATGAAAATCATTGAAACAATAGTTAATATCTGCATGACGTGGTTCATTCTATATGTAGTATATGATTCAAAATTGTCTCTGATTTCTTTCGTGATATCCTGCGCTGTTCTCAACATATTTTCTTCTTTAACGATATGATCTTTAATATGTTGAATATACATTCTATGCCTTTCATCTCTCACTAAAGCACTCGAATATTGCAACGTATCAATCAACTCTTTCATCGGCATAATGATTCGGTTCATCTTGATAATATCAGAACGTAAATCAAACAAATCATCCATCATATACTTGTTGGTACGTTCTCCTCCATGTTCATCTTCAAACATAAACACTTTATCTGATATCTTTTCCACGTGATTGAAATATTCATCCACAATATGGTCAAGGATATATAGAACAATATCATCACAATCTAAATCTTTATCGAAATGAGCAGTGACTTGCTTGTGAACTGCTTCAATTTCATCAATCGGCTGATGATGATATGTGATTAAGATATTGTTTTTAATGAAAATATTCAAGACTTCAACTTGATAGTTTTGTTCTGAAAGTCGATGAAACACGATATTTTGATAATCTCCATAATTCTTATACTTCGCCCTTGGATTAGCATGTATAGTATCATCAACTTCTAATGGGTTAAAATCAAAGTTATCTAATAAAAATTTATTTTCTTGTTCAGTCGGTTCATTCAAATCAAACCAAATCACCGTCGCATCTGACGGAATATCACGCTTGTCTTCTACTGTTTTGAAGCCATGTGAATGAGTTTGATAATATATGGACATACTCATGCGTTTCCCTCCCCTATGTCATAAAATTAGTTTATCATTTTTAGTATTAATTATGTTTGAAGTTATCCCTATTGATTTGTATATTATGGAGGGTTATAAAGTATAAAACAATACATGATAAATAAAAAAATAATAATCGGTAAAGGAGTTTTTTAATGAGCAACCTATTTACATTAACAGGTACAGTAGAAAAATCTATGATTGATCATAATCAGCATATGCATGATTCACAATATAACGAAGCGTTCAGCCAAGCAACGAATGAATTCAACTATAATAACGGTCTTTCATTAGACGAACGTAAGCAGTTAAACTACACGATTTTCACAATTGAAGAACACACAACATTCTTATCCCAGCTTAAGTTGGATGATAATTATCAAATTGATATTCATCTTTATAACTATGATTATAAACGTCTGCATTTCTTTTTAATTATGCGCAACGAACAAGGCAACATTGTCGCAACGAATGAACAAATGATGATGGGTATCGATCGTGATAGTGAAAAATCAGCTCCTTTCCCAGAAACATTTATGCGCAATGTTGAACTTTACTACAACACACAACCTAAGGTTGATTGGCCAAAACAACTGGGGCATCGTATTGAAATACCTCAAAAAGGAGATTCTAAATGAGTTTATCCCTTCAAGAAGAACTTCAAGTAACTTTGTTGGATTTAACGGACGATGTCAAAGTCGAACTTAGCGAGCTCAATCAACGCAAAGACAATGTAACTAAGGGGCCTGACTATAAATTATTTGAACGTGGTATTATGCATGCGATTATACAAGGTAAACGTCAAATGATAGATACGCTACAAAATCAATTACAAAGAACAGAAACCAATCAAGACATCACGACTTTAATTCAAAATACAAAACAAGATTTAACAACACAATTATCACAACTTCATAGTGAAATCCCATCAAACAACACGATCAATCAAGCTTATTATGAAGAAGGGCTGACTGTAGCACAACTCTACGAAACACAAGGAAAGTACTATGTGATTCAAGTCATCAGTGATAAAATATATACAATACAGTCAGAAGATAAGTTATAAGAATATATAAATCATTCTGTTCTTCTTTCTTCAAAGGGAGGTATTTGGTCCATTATGGCTCAAAATAATTTACGACGGGCTGATAAAGCTCCTTTAGATCGAGTACCGCTTCAACGCGGCCAGTATTTCGCACCTAAAAAGAAGCGTTCTTACGTCAGCTTAATCATTCAAATCATCGTATTGATTCTGACAATTATCTCGATTTACAGTATGCTGAAAGAACCTATTTTCAATATTTTACTCGTGAATGAACCCATTCGTTTTTCACAAATCTTGAATTTCCAAGAGACACTGCAAAATATCTCGAGTCAAAATGTTGATTTAACACAAATCAGCCAACTGAAAGATAATATCAGCAAATTGAAACTGGCCTTTTACGCCTTTTTCTTCGCAGGTATTCTCAGTTTGATTTTGACGGTTTTAACATTGATTTTTAATCGTACTGCGATAAAAATTGTCAATATGGTCTTAATCGCCATTATGTTTGCGATTCCTTTCGGCCTGGCTTATATCGTTGAAGAAACAGCGAAACGTGTATCTGAAACATTACAACAATACTTTATTAACCTCTCACCTGATAAAATCTTAGTCACAGGTGAAGCAATAAGTAATGCGACCGTATTACTCGCGTGTTGTTTCGGTTTACTCTTTATCAGCTTATTCTTCAGAAACCGTCGTATTCGAATTAAATAGTTAATGACTACGGGGCCGGGACATAAATGTTCTGACTTCTAATAA